>NZ_JADIZS010000021.1:0-152498 GCF_016704685.1 Candidatus Amarolinea dominans | reverse complement strand
GAGAGATCGTCTACGACCTGGCGGTGACAATATTGGCAATCGGCGCCGCGGCCGGCGTGACCATCAGCGACACCCTGCCCGCCGGCTTTGGCTACGTCAGCTTCAGCAGCCTCGACCGCCGTCACCCTGACCGACAGCACGCCGCCCAGCCTGGCCTGGACGCGGCGACATTGCCGGGTGGGCGCGGGCGTCACCATCGCCCAGGACAGTTGTCACCGCATGGGCACGGCAGCGACCTACCACGATGGAAATCACCACGACGACTGCGGGCGACCCGGCGGGCAACAACAGCAGTAGCTGGGAAACCACGGTCGGCGGTAAACGAGCGGTAGGTTGACAAGCAGGCCCCCCGGTTGTCGGCGTGATCGGTGAGTCCTCACCTACCCCTGATCGGGTCAACAATCAAGGCTCGCCGACGCACAACGTCACCGTGACTGGACATCGGTCATCGCGCACGACTTACGGGTCGGACGATAGCGGCGTGGTACCACCAATCCGAGCGCAGGCGTCTATGTCTGGAACCTGGCACCCTGGCGGCGGGCAGCCGCACCTTCCAGTGGCGGCGGCAACCGATGCCGACATCGCCAACGCCACCAATCTGATCAACCAGAGCGGGCCAGCACCACCACGCGCCGGGCGTGAGATAACCAGGCCGGCAATAGCGACCAGGCAACCACCGGCATGTACCGTCTGGTTTCCATCTGTGATATTCAGTTCGTGCCCAACCCGGCGCTGAATGGCGATTCGCCATACCCCAACCAGACCGTGTGGACCCGAGGCATCGTCACGCGCAGAACAGGGCGAGAGTTGATAACATCAGCCCCAACCGCACCACCAGTCATCGAATGCCGGGCGGCGGCCCCTGGAGTGGCTTCTGCAGATCTCAAGTCGGCCGGCATCCCGCGGCGCCCGCAGGCACGCACGTGCGCGTCCTGGGCCTGATCCCCTCAAAGAATTACTCTCAACATGACCGAGATGGACATGGGCGCGGGCGCCAACGCTTCCAGATCATCAGCAGCGGTAACTTGTGCCCGTCCCGGCGGCCACCACCACCGGCAGCAGCCTCTGATTACCGCGCCCAACGGAGCAGTGCGAGCGTGCTCATCGGAATCAGGCCGACGCAGCCGTGGTCAGACCCGGCCTGGGCAGCGGCGGATGGTCGTTCGATGATGGCAGCGGTCACCCACGCCGATGACCTGGGGCAACAAAGACGGCGACACTGACCTATGTCCCCGCCGCGCACCGATCGCTACCACTTTATCCGTGGCGTCGGCTGGTTCTCCTTCAGCAACCATGCTGCGTCACGCCCTGAACCCGGACATCGGTCTGGATGTGGACAAACCGACCATTTCCAGGAACGCCGGTGCTGCGCGGCCCCGGGCGGGGTCTTTCACCTACACCATCACGGTCAAGAACGAGTTGGCTACCCACTGACCGGCCTGGTCATCCAGGATACGGTGCCGGCTGCAACCACCTTCGCCTACGCGCTGGATGGCGGCAGTAAAGCGGCGGCGTCGTCACCTGGAAACGCGTCACGCCAGCCTGGGCCTACTTGAGCACCGTCAACGTGCGCTGTGCGTCTTGACCGCCCGGCCAGCGTGACGACCGCGATCAACAGCAGCTACAGCATCAGCGCCACCGAATTTCGTGACGCCCGACTTACGGCGCGCCGCTGGCGACTGTCGTTGACAGCGCCATGCATCATCAGCGCGATCCAGGGCGGTCAGTCAGTCTCGCTGCTCAACCCCGGCGCACGGTGCAGCGGCGTCTCTGGCATCGTCACCGCACTGCGCAGCGACGGCTTAACCTGCAAGAGCCGGTCATCATGGAGGGACTCCGATCCGCCACTTCCGAGGGCATCTTCGTGCGCCCGGCAGCGCGCCCACGGTGCTGGTCGGCCAGTCTGTGCTGGTGAACGGCAGGGTCGAGAAAGTTCCGGCCCGACACCAACAACCTGACCATCACGCGGCTCATCAACCCGACCGTGACCGTGCAGAGCAGCGGCAATCCCCTGCCCGCGGCGATCATCATCGGCAGCGGCGGTCGCCAGCCGCCCACGCAGATCATCGAGGATGACGCCAGCAACGTCGAGACCGATGGCGTCTTCGACCCGGACAATGATGGCATTGACTTCTACGAAGCGTTGGAAGGCATGTTGGTGCAGGTCAACGACGCGGTGGCGGTGGGGGCAACCACGGCCTTCGGCGAGATCGCGGTGTTGGTGGACGGCGGCGCGGGCGCGAGTCTGCGCACGCCACGCGGCGGCATCGTCATTCAGGCCAATGACTTCAACCCCGAGCGCGTGATTCTGGACGATGTCATCACGCCCAATCCGCCCGATGTCCTCGTGGGTGACTCCTCCCCGGCGCGGTCGTGGGGGCGCTGATTACGGCTTCGGCAACTTCAAAGCTGTTGAACACCCGCGCCGCTGCCAGCCCGGTGAGCGGCGGCCTGACGCCCGAATCCACCACCATCACGCGCACGGACGATCAGATCACCCTGGCGACCTTCAACGTGGAGAACCTGGACCCGACCGACCCGCCGGCCAAGTTCGCCGCGCTGGCCAACCAGATCGTCACCAATCTGGCCGCACCGGACATCCTGGCCGTGGAAGAAGTGCAGGACAGCGACGGCCCGGCCAACACCAGTGTGGTGGAGGCCAGCGTCACCTGGGGCTTGCTCATCAGCGCCATTCAGACCGCCGGCGGCCCCACGTATGACTTCCGCAACGTGGATCCGGTGGACGATCAAGACGGCGGCGAGCCGGGCGGCAATATCCGCGTCGGCTTCCTCTTCCCGCCGACCGCGGCATCGCGTTCGTGGATCGGCCCGGCGCCACCTCCACCACGGCCAACGGCGCAGTCATGGGCGGTTCGGGCGTGCAGTTGAACTACAGCCCGGGCCGCATTGACCCCAACAACGCGGCCTTCAATTCGAGCCGCAAACCGCTGGCCGCGGAGTTCACCTTCAACGGGCACACCCTGTTCCTGATCGTCAATCACTTCAACTCGAAGAGCGGCGACGACCCGCTGTTTGGCTTTGCCCAACCGCCGGTGCTGGTCTCTGAAATTCAGCGCAACCAGCAGGCGCAGATCGTCAACGACTTCGTAGACGCCATCCTGGCTCTCGACCCCAGCGCCAACATCGTGGCGCTCGGCGACTTCAACGACTTTCAGTTCTCCACGCCGCTGGCAATCCTCAAGGGCGGTGTGCTGACCGATCTGATCACGGGACTGCCGGCGGCTGAGCAGTACAGCTACGTCTACGACGGCAACTCCCAGGTGCTCGATCACATTCTGATCAGCAATCACCTGCTGACCCCCAACGAGGCCGGGTTTGCCCTGTTCGATGTGGTGCATGCCAACGCGGAGTTCCCGCCCGCGGCCCGCGCCACCGATCACGACCCGTCGCTCGTGCGCTTCACCCTGGAGGCGACGCCCGCCAACGTCACCCTGACCAACCTGACGGCCGGCCCGCTCACCTCGCCGCTGGGCTGGCTGGCGCTGGCCGGTCTGCTGGCCCTGGCCGCGGTGGTCATGCGGCGGCGGGGAGTGGAGAGGGGAGAGTAGAGACCGGAGAGTAGAGACCGGAGAGTAGAGACCGGAGAGTAGAGACCGGAGAGTAGAGACCGGAGAGTAGAGACCGGAGACTGGAGATTGGAGACTGGGGATCGGAAAACTCCCCCTTCCACAAAACCCAATCTCCGGTCTCCTTTCTCAGATCTCCCCCCGGCCCGAAAAACTCCCGCCTTCCACAAAACCCAATCTCCGATCTCAGATCTCCGATCTCTCCCCAAAACGATGACCTTGCCGCTTTCAGGCTTCCATGCTATGATTGGCGCCATCCCTTCTACGCCAGGAGCATTGCTGCGAAATCTAAATCGTGATAGAATAGAGTCGAGCAGAAAGGATACGCGGGCGCTGTGAGTGAGGTCAAAATGAGTATCACGATTGAGGCACAACAAGTCCACGATGGAAGGACCTCGATGACAACTTCTGATTCGCTTCACGTTTTGGGCATCTCCGGCAGCCTGCGCAGGGCCTCGTACAACACGGCCCTCCTGCGGGCGGCCGCCGAATTGATGCCGCCAGGGATGACGCTGGAGATCTTCGATCTCGCGCCTCTGCCGCTGTTCAATCAGGATGCCGAGAAGCCGTTTCCTGAAGCGGTGGTCGAGTTACGCACCCGCCTGGCGCAGGCCGATGCGCTGCTCATCGCCACGCCTGAGTACAACAGCTCGATCAGCGGCGCCCTCAAGAACGCCATTGATTGGGCGTCCCGTCCGCCGAAGCAACCATTGGCCGGCAAGCCGGTGGCTATCATGGGCGTCAGCACGGGGAACTTCGGCACGGTGCGAGCCCAATTGCATCTGCGCCAGGTGCTGACGCACGTTGGCGCCCTGCCACTGGGCAAGCCGGAGGTGCTGGTGGCGCGCGCCGAGCAGGCTTTCGACGCCGAAGGGCGATTGGTGGACGCCGCGGCGCGCGGCTTCCTGCAAGATTTGCTCGCCGCCCTGGCCAGGTGGACGCAACGCGTATCCCCGGCCTGACGCCACGAGACAAGTTTGTTCCTTTTTGTTCCTTACCACCAGCGTATCCGCGCCCGCACCATGGTGCGTCCTTTCCAGGTGGAGCGGCCGCGCACCGCAAGGGCCATTGACCTCGCGGCGATGAAGAGCACCAGCACGGTGGTGACAGGATAGAAGAGCGCGAGGTACAGGGGAAAACCGAAGCGTGCGTTCGATATGCCCCACAAGAGCACAGCAAGGAAGACTCCTGCCGCTGCCATCACCACCGAGTAGGTTGAGTGCAGCAGGCCGGCTGCGATCAGCACAAGCACAATGGGCGGCTGAAGGAAGACGATGCCGATCCAGAGCCAAACCAGTACAAACGGCAGCATCCGATAGCCGAAGCCTGCGAACAGATTTTTGGTGAAGCCCTCGAAGACCTGCGCGGAGTTCCGGTACATGCGGCAGCGGACGTCTTGTGTAGCAAGGGCCAGGCGCCAGCTCAGACCGTGGGCCTTGATCTGCCGCGCCAGTGCGATATCGTCTACGGCGTCAGTACGCACGGCCGCATAGCCGCCGATCTGATCGTAGGCCGCGCGCCGGAAGAGCATGTATTGTCCGTTCGCGGCGCAGAAGGCGTGCGTGCGTACACGGTAGGCCAGCGCCAACGGCAAAAAGGAAAGGATGCTCCAGGGGAAGAACGGCACCACGAGTTTCTCAGCCCAGGTCACGACTTCCTGGCGAGGACAGGCTGTCAGCAGATCGGCCTGTTCGGCCATCAGGGCAGCGATCCCGTGCCGCAAGGACTGTGGTTCATGGCGCGTGTCGGCATCAGTGAAGAAGAGCAGGTCGCCGGTCGCCGACTCAGCAAGCTGCTGGCAGGCCCAATGCTTGCCCAGCCAGCCTTCGGGCAACGCCAAGCCCGGAATGACCCGCAGCCGGCGATCCTGGGAGGCCAGCTCAGCCAGGATTTCACCCGTACGATCGCATGATTGATCATCCAACACAATCACCTCGCAGTCCGGGTAATCCTGAGCCAGCAGCGAGCGCACACAGTCGCCTATGTTGATATCTTCATTGCGCGCCGGCACCAACACTGAAACGCGGGGCCACGCGGTAGGCGGCGCCCAGTCCCCGGCTCGCCGCAGCAGTCGCCAGTTGCTGAGAGCGATCAGCACAAGGCAGGCAGCAAAGGCAGCGATGATGAACTGATGATAGGCCCAAAAAGAGCCCATACTCCCTCCAGACGCGGGGTCTTGCAGCACACCATGAGGACGGAGGTCAACGCCGTGTCCGCCGAATGCGTAGCTGGGGCCGCTGCCGCAGGTCGGCGCGGTGCGTCCAGGCGATGATCGCCACCGTGCCGGCCCACGCGACAAATAGCGGGAGCGTCAGGCCGGCGGCGAGACCCGGGCTGCGCCAGTGTAATGCGGGCGCCAGGAGGAAACCCAAGAGCGCCAGCAGCGCAGCCATCACCGCCCAGCCGGAGGTATTCAACAGCTTGTTGAAGACGAAGACGGAGCCGCCCATGACGAACGGGCCGAACGGCACAGTCAGCGCCGCCCAGACGCCTAACGTGCTCGCCAGGGCCTTGCCGCCGCGCCAACCAAGAAGCGGTGAGAACGCGTGTCCGAGGATCGGCGCCAGCACCACGGGTATCAACGGCCAGCTATCCACCTTGAAGACGTAATGGGCCAGCGACACGGGGATGGCCCCTTTGAGCATGTCGAGGATGATCGCCAGCAGGCCCAGACCGCGGCCGCCGGCGCGCAACACGTTGGTTCCGCCGGGGTTCCCATCGCCGTAGTCGCGGATGTCGGTGCGCAGCACCAACTTGCCCAGCCATACCGAAATGGGCAGCGAGCCGAGCAGAAAGCCGATAAGAGTCCAGGTGAGAGAGATCATGTTGGTTGTTGGATAATGTCCGCCCCGAAGCCCTGCAGGCCGATTTGGACAGGATGAACAGGATGTACAGGATTCTTGCTCTGTGGTGTGCAAAACTATCGGCACGAGAGTTCGAATATCCTGTCAATCCGTAACTGCTCACCCTGCAGGCCGATTTGGACAGGATGAACAGGATGTACAGGATTCTTGCTCTGTGGTGTGCAAAACTATCGGCACGAGAGTTCGAATATCCTGTCAATCCTGTGAATCCTGTCTGAATTCAGGCCGACCCAGCAGTTACCCCAGATCAGACTAATCGTGCCAGCTTCTGAATCTCCTGGATGGGGCCGACGATCTCCAGGCCGGCATGGCGTCCGGTCCTCTCGAAGATGACCCCTTCCTGTCCGCCCGTCAGCGCCAGCAGCCGCACGTCAATGCGCGCGGTCAGGCTCTCCAGCACCCGCTGCAACATTACCACGCGCTCGGGCGAGTGCAGCAGCCCGCCCTCCGCGCGCCAGGCCACGATCTCCAGGCGATGGGGGGTATGGCGCGGCCCCGTGCGGCCGGTCATGTGCCAGGTGACGTGCGTGTCGGCCAGGTCGAGGCGCTCGATCACCGCGCCGGTGTAGGTAGCAAAGCGGTAGAGCTGGCCGCCGTGCCGCAGCCCGACGATGAAGCCGGGGAACGCGCCGCGCAGCCAGGGGATGATCGCCACTGATGCCGTCAGGCACGCGCCGACTGCGGCCTCGCCGAAATGGTTGCTCTGCATCCAGATCCAGGCCTTCGGGAACGCCTGGCCCCAGTCCTTTTCGATGTACCCGCGGCCGCCGGTGAAGTCGCGCGCCGCGCCATCTATGGACAGCGAGCCGGCGATGCTGTGATCGAAGCTGAGGACGCCGTGGTAGCACTCCATGAAAGGCGCGAAGGTGTAGGGGCCCATGATGCCCGGTGAGGTCAGCGTGACCGGCCAGGGCGCACCGCCCGCAAAGCGCAGTTCGCCGGCCATCCGGCCTTCGGGCCGATCAATGTCCAGCTCGATGCGATCGGCGCGGAAGCGATTGGGGCCGATCCGGATGTCGAACTCGTCCCGCGCAGCCTGGAACGCCTCGAACGGGTAGCGATGATAGGCGGTCCTGCCCGTCGCGCCGTCCAGCGTCTGCACGAACGCGTGGGACGCGCCCGGCTCGCGGCCGATGAAGACGCCAGGGATGACCGCGTAACGGTGCTGCTCACTGGCATCCACCAGCTTGAAATACCAGCCCTCGAAGAAGGGCGGCTGCTTGCCGCGGCCGTGATAGAGCGCCGGCCGTGCTCAGGTCAGAGCGCTGCTCTCAAAGCCGTCAGATGCTGCCCGGGTCAGGCGATCGGGCGTTGCCCGCATCCTCAAATGCTGCCGCCGCCCCGGCTAGTATGTCACGATATCTATGGTTTGTCAAAAAGATGTCTAAGGCAATCATTAATCAATTCGATGCGGCAAATGGAGTCTATCCTACAGATGAGATGGTGAGATACGTTGTATAAGGTTTGTGTAGTGTTTGAGTAAGCATGTGACACAACATCAAGTTAGAAAAGGATTGGAAAAGAAATGAAAAACGTCAGTCTGCTGTTGGTACTTCTCATTGTAGCCCTGTCAGTCGTGGCTTGTGCTCCGGCTCCTGCAACTCAACCGCAGGAACCGACTAAGGCGCCGCCCACGGCCATGCCCGCTCCGGCTGCTAAGGACATTGTTGACACGGCTGTGGCCGATGGTCGCTTCAAGACGCTGGTGGCTGCGGTTCAAGCTGCCGGTCTGGTCGAGACCCTGAAGGGCGAGGGGCCGTTCACCGTCTTCGCCCCCACCGATGAAGCATTCGCCAAGTTGCCTGCGGGCACCGTCGAAGGGCTGCTCAAAGAGCCGGCCAAGCTGAAAGACATCCTGCTCTACCACGTGGTCGCCGGCAATGTCATGGCTGCCGATGCTGCCAAGCTGACCTCGGCCAATACCGTGCTGGGCAAGCCGATCACCATCAAGGTTGAGGGTGGCAAGGTCATGATCAACGATGCGACGGTCGTGATTGCCGATGTAAAGACCAGTAATGGCGTCATCCATGTGATTGACCTGGTCCTCCTGCCGCCAGCCCCCGAGGCTGCAGAGCCGACCACCAAGGACATTGTTGACACGGCTGTGGCCGATGGTCGCTTCAAGACGCTGGTGGCTGCGGTTCAAGCTGCCGGTCTGGTCGAGACCCTGAAGGGCGAGGGGCCGTTCACCGTCTTCGCCCCCACCGATGAAGCATTCGCCAAGTTGCCTGCGGGCACCGTCGAAGGGCTGCTCAAAGAGCCGGCCAAGCTGAAAGACATCCTACTCTACCACGTGGTCGCCGGCAATGTCATGGCTGCCGATGCCGCCAAGCTGACCTCTGCCAATACCGTGCTGGGCAAGCCGATCACCATCAAGGTTGAGGGTGGCAAGGTCATGATCAACGATGCGACGGTCGTGATTGCCGATGTAAAGACCAGCAATGGCGTCATCCATGTGATTGACCTGGTCCTCCTGCCGCCGGCCAAGTAACATCTTCCTGTTGTAGCCGTTCAGGATGCAGCGAAAAAATCAGGGGCGAGTCAGTCGTATGGCTGACTCGCTCCTGCTATTCTACCCTCGGTTGGATCTCATCACCATTTTGCTCTTGGACCGTCGCAGCCACTTCTCGGCTTCGATAACCAGATAACCCGCCACGCCGAAAGCCACGATACGGCCCCAGTCGGCCGGGCTGATCGGCGCGCTGGCAAAAACGCGATTGAACGGCGGCAGGTAGGTGAAGGCGAGCTGCGCCAGGGTCATCGCGGCCGCACCAGCCAACACCCAACGGTTGGAGAAAAACCCGATACGGAACGGCGATTGCGTCAGCGAGCGGCTGTTGAACAGGTAGAAGATTTCGATGATGACCACAGCGTTGACCGCCACAGTACGCGCGACCGCGATATCAACCCCCAGGCCCAGCTCCAGCTCGAAAAGTCCAAACGCGGCCACCAGGATCAGCAGGCCCACCAGCACGACGCGCCAGACGAGCACCCGCGTCAGGATGGGCGCACCGGGATCGCGCGGCGGCCGGCGCATGATGTCCGGTTCACCCCGCTCCATCGCCAACGTCAGACCCAGCAGCACAGCGGTCATCATGTTGATCCACAGGATTTGGATCGGCAGGATCGGCAAGGTGACACCCAGGACGATGGCCGCCAGGATTACCAGTCCTTGGCCCAGGTTGGTGGGCAGCGTCCAGGCGATCATCTTGGTCAGATTATCGAAGACCGTGCGCCCTTCCTCGATGGCGGCCGCAATGGTGGCGAAGTTGTCGTCGGTCAGGACCATGTCCGCGGCCTCTTTCGAGACATCGGTGCCGGTGATGCCCATCGCCACGCCGATGTTGGCCTGCTTGAGCGCGGGCGCATCGTTGACCCCGTCGCCGGTCATTGCGACTACGTGTCCGCGGGCCTGCAGCGCGTCCACCAGCCGCAGCTTCTGCTCCGGGCTGACGCGGGCGAACACGGATGTCTCGTCGGCCGCGGCGATCAACTGCTCATCGGACAGCTCGGCCAGCTCCTTGCCGGTGAGCACCCTCCCGGCCGCACCTGTGAGGCCGATTTGCCGCGCAATGGTCCCTGCGGTCAACGCGTGATCGCCGGTGATCATCTTGACGCGGATGCCCGCGGTCTGCGCGGCCGCAACAGCCTGGATCGCCTCCTGCCGCGGCGGATCAATCATCCCTTGCAGGCCCAGGAAGGTCAAATTGCAGCACAGGTCTTCATGCGAGAGGGCGACCTGGGCGAGCGAGAACTCGCGACGGGCGAACGCCAACACGCGCAGGCCATCCGCGGCCATCCGGTCGGCCGCAGCATGCACCGCGTCCCTGTCGAGCGCAACCGGCAGGCCCGCCGGGTCGAGGCTGACCCCGCTGCGCGCCAGGATCGCCTCGATCGAACCCTTGACGTAGAGCATGCGGCGGTCAGCGCCGAGATCATGGAGGGTCGCCATGTACTGGTGTTGCGACTCGAACGGGATTGCGTCGACGCGCGGGGCCTCGCGCTGAGCCAGCGTCAGACCGCCCTTCAGCGCGGCGGTGATCAGCGCGGCTTCGGTCGGATCACCCTGCGCGGTCCAGCGGCCTTCGCTCTCGGCCAACGCGCTGTCGTTGCACAGCAGCCCCGCGGTCAAGATCTCACGCAGCGCCATCGAGTCGCCAACGGGGCTGATCTCCCCCGTGGGCGCATAACCGGCGCCGCTGACGGTGTAGAACGTATCCCCTGCGTAAATCTCGGTCACGGTCATCTGGTTCTGGGTCAGCGTGCCAGTCTTGTCGGAGCAGATGACGGTGGTGCTGCCGAGCGTTTCCACGGCGGGCAGCTTGCGAATGATGGCACGGCGCCGTGCCATACGGCTGACCCCGATCGCCAGGGTGACGGTGAGCGCAGCGGGCAGGCCTTCGGGAATCATCGCGACCACCAGGGCAATGGCGGCGTAGAACGTCTCACCGGCTGGCTGGCCCCGCAGCACCCCAATGCCAAAGGTGGCCGCGGCCAGCACGAGGATCGCGTAGAGGACGATCTTGCTGAACCCTGCGATCTTGCGGGTGAGCGGAGTTTGCAGCTCCTGCGCTTCGGACAGCAGGCGGGAGATGCGGCCAACCTCCGTGTTATCACCGATGGCGGCGACGATGCCGGTGGCCTGTCCGTAGGTGACGAGCGTGGACGCGTAGGCCATGTTGCGCCGTTCGGCCAGGAGCGTGTCTGGCTCCAAGTGCGCGTCGGCCGCCTTCTCCACGGGCGCGGACTCGCCAGTGAGCGCAGCTTCGGCTACCTGGAGGTCGCGCGAGCGGATCAGCCGCAGATCGGCTGGCACCTTGGCGCCCGAAAGTAGCGTGA
The DNA here is from genome assembly GCF_016704685.1 of Candidatus Amarolinea dominans. Taxonomy (NCBI): domain Bacteria; kingdom Bacillati; phylum Chloroflexota; class Caldilineae; order Caldilineales; family Candidatus Amarolineaceae; genus Candidatus Amarolinea; species Candidatus Amarolinea dominans. Next base: position 141,208 of record NZ_JADIZS010000021.1, on the reverse strand, counting down.
CCAGGTCGCCAGGGACCAGCTCGGCCGCGTTGACGCGCAGCGTCTTGCCCCCGCGGATCACGGTTGCCTCGGTGGAGATCGTCTGTGCCAACGCCTCGATGGCCTGTTCGGCCCGCGCCTCTTGGGCGTAGCCGATCACGGCGTTGATGAAGACCACGCCGAAAATCACGGCGGCGTCCAAGGGGTCCTTCAGTACCGCGGTGATAACGCTCGACGCCAGCAGAATCAGGATCAGGGGGTTGTTGAACTGGCGTAGAAAGCGCACCAGCGGGCTGGCCCCCTTTTGCGGCGTCAGCACGTTCGGCCCAAACCGCTCCTGGCGATGCCGAACCTCGAAGGTGTCCAGCCCTTTCACCGGATCAGTTTCCAGAAGCAGCCGTACTTCGTCGGCCGGCAGATGATGCCAGTGGTGGCCCAATAGTGTTTGCATGGCAACTCCTCCTCCGGCCATTATTGAGGGATATACATGGCGGCGTTGTAAGGCTCCTGATGTGAAGATAGTTGCGTCCTATGGAATGAGAATTAAATAAGTGTCCGCTTTGGTGCTGTCTGTATGTTCAGAATTTGCTCGGAACTGGACAGTTAAAAAATTCTCATTCCTATGCGGACTTTGCTTTTCTTATGACCAACGCCCGCCAGGCGCCGGTGGTCCACAGCGCCCAGAGCACCAGCACCGGCTGGAAGAACAGGCGCGTGAAGCGGGCCTGTTCGGTGTTCAGCCCGAAGGCGTCAATCCGGTTGACGTACTGCGAGATGTTACCCGGGAAGATCAGCACGAAGAACGCCGCGGTGGCCAGGCCGACGAGCACACGCTGTTTGAACAGGGCGATCAGGGCTAACCCCAGCGTGATTTCTGCAATCCCGGACAGGATGACGACCAGATCGGCATTCACCGGCAGCCAGATCGGCACCTGGGCCAGGAACTCGGCCCGCGCCGTCGTGAGATGACTGGTCCCGGCAAAGACCAGGAATGCGCCCAACAGGATCCGCAAGACCGTCTGTACCGTCCGGGATGTCCCCTGTCCCAGACTGGGCTGTGCGGGCCGAAGGTTCTTGTTTTCTGTGTTCATCGGGTTCTCCATATTCTTCATATTCTCCATATTCTTCATGTTCTCTGTGTTCTTCATGTGACGCATGCGATTTTATCGTAGACGATATGTACCAATAGCCTCATGTTGAACAACTCCTTACGAATTGCAACGTATCACAGAAGACCTCTCCGCTCACCGCAGGCCGCGGCTCCCCGCAGCGTTGCCTGTCGAACCCTGCTTTACAAACCGGCGAAACGATGTATAATTTTATTATACTGGATATTTGACTAAAGCAAAATGGCTCCCTGGGGTTTTAAGTGTTTGTTTGATGATTGACCCATGTCCACGCCCATCTTAGCCACTAAACTCTATATCCCCCCAGCTCGGCCTAAAGTCGTCCCCCGCCCCCGCCTGATCGAGCGGCTGAGCGAGGGTCTCTGCGGCAAGCTGACCCTCATCTCTGCCGCCGCCGGCTTTGGCAAGACCACGCTGGTCAGCGAATGGGTCGCCGCCCTCACTCCTTCCCCTCTCCCAGCGGGAGAGGGGCCAGGGGTGAGGGTCGCCTGGCTGTCGCTGGACGCCGGGGATAGCGACCCCACGCGTTTCCTGGCTTACCTCGTGGCGGCTTTGCAGACTCTCTTTGCCGGCATCGGCGCCGGGGTGATGGCCGCGCTCGATTCTCCGCAGCCGCCGCCCATCGAGCCGCTCCTGACGATCCTGCTCAACGAAATCGCCGCCATCCCGGCTGATCCTTCGCCTCCGCTCAGGACAGGCTTCATCCTCGTCCTGGACGACTACCATACGATTGACTCCAAACCGGTGGATCAGGCCCTCACCTTTTTGGTCGAGCGCCAGCCGCCGCAGATGCGCCTGGTCATCGCCACCCGTGAGGATCCGCAGCTTCCCCTGGCCCGCTTGCGCGCCCGGGGACAAATGACCGAGCTGCGCGCGGCCGACCTGCGCTTCACACCCGCTGAAGCCGCCGAGTTTCTCAATCGGGTGATGGGCCTCAGCCTCTCGGCCGGGGACATTGCTGCGCTGGAAACCCGCACCGAGGGCTGGATCGCCGGCCTGCAACTGGCCGCGCTCTCCATGCAAGGACAGCGGGACACCGCCAGCTTCATCAAATCTTTCACCGGCAGCCACCATTTCGTGCTGGACTACCTGGTTGAAGAAGTCCTGGGACAGCAGACCGCAAGCGTCCAGACTTTCCTGCTGCGCACTTCCATCCTCGATCGCCTGTGCGGCCCGCTGTGTGATGCTGTTTTGGGTTCGCCCTCCGCTTCCGGGCAGGAAACCCTGGAATATCTCGAACGCGCCAATCTGTTCCTCGTCCCCCTGGACAATGAGCGGCGTTGGTACCGCTATCACCATCTCTTCGGGGACTTGCTTCGTCAGCGCCTCGGACAGAGCCTGACACCTGGCGAGATAGCCGAGTCTCACATCCGCGCCAGTCAATGGTATGAAGACAATGGACTGGGGCTTGAAGCCTTTCGACATGCGGTTGCCGCCAATGATGTCGAGCGCGCCGAGCGCCTGATGGAGGGAGGGGGGATCCCCCTGCATTTTCGCAGCGCAGTGAACGCGATCCTGGCGTGGCTGGCATCCCTGCCCAAATCGGCGCTGGATGCCAGACCCCTGTTGTGGGTGAGGTCAGCCACGATGGCGTTGACGGCCGGCCTGACAACCGGCGTGGAAGATAAACTACAAGCGGCCGAGGCAGCTTTAGCTGCCGCCCTGAAGAACGCCGAGCCTGATCCGCAGACCCGCGACCTGATTGGGCAAATTGCCTGCGCCAGAGCCACCTTGGCGATCACCCGCTACCAGCCGGAAGCGGTGGCCACCCAGGCGCGCCGCGCCCTGGAGTATCTGCTGCCCGGGAATCTGCGTTTCCGCTTTACGGCGAACTGGGCGCTGTCCGCTGCCTATCTGTTTCAGGGTGACCGCGCCGCGGCCGGCCGGGCTATAGCAGAGGCCTTATCAATCAGCCAGGCGTCTATGAGCATGTTTTCCACGATTCTGGCGACCAGCCACATGGGGCGGCTCCAGGAATTGGACAACCAGCTCCAGCGGGCGGCCGAGACCTACCGGCGTGTTCTGCAGCTGGCGGGCGATCAGCCTGGACCGAGCGCCAACGACGCGTGTCTGGGTCTGGCCCGCATCCACTACGAATGGAACGACCTGGACGCGGCCCAGCAGTACGCACAACAGAGCCTGCAACTGGCGCGGCTGTATGATCGCGTGATTGACCGCTTCATCATCAGCGAAGTATTCCTGGCCCGCCTGAGCCTGGCCCGGGGCGATGTGGCCGGCGCGGCCGCCATGTTGGCCCAGACTGAACAATCGGCGCGTCAGCAGAACTTCATCCTGCGGCTGCCGGAAATCGCGGCCGCCCAAGCGCTTGTCCTACTGCGCCAGGGCGATCTGGCGGCGGCCGCTCATCTCGTACAGACTCACAATCTCCCCATCAGCCAGGCGCGGGTATTTCTGGCTCACGGAGATGCAGCCAGCGCGCTGGCTTTGCTTGCGCCATTGCGCCAGCAGATGCAAGAAAAGGGCTGGCAGGATGAACGGCTGCGAGCGATGGTGCTGGAGGCGCTGGCGCTGGTCGCGCAGCGCGAAAAGGACATGGGCCTGCAACTGCTGGCCGAGGCCCTGGCGCTGGCCGAACCAGGCGGCTTCATCCGTCTTTTCGTGGATGAAGGCGAGCCGATGCGATTGCTGATTTCCGATTTTAGATTGTTGATTGAAAAGCAACTGCACGGCCAAGATCATGAACTGCTCGGTTACGCAGATAAACTCCTGGCTGCTTTTGAACAACCTGCGGACCTGCCGCAATCGCAAATCGCAAATCGCAAATCGCAAATGCTTGAGCCCTTGAGCCAGCGCGAGTTGGAAATCCTGGTGCTGATCACCCAGGGACTCTCGAACCGGGAGATCGGCGCGCGGCTTTTCCTGGCCCTGGACACGGTCAAAGGGCACAACCGCCGCATCTTCGACAAACTGCAGGTGCAAAGCCGCACCGAAGCCATCGCCCGCGCCCGCGAGCTGGGTTTGTTGTAAGAAGCTATCGGTGAGTCTGCTGGGGCCGGTCTCTGACCGTGCCCTGGCTGCACGTGTTCGTACTCCTCGACATTCTCCTCCTTCAGTCACCCAAAACAACACCTCCCACCAACACCAAAGTGTCTATACAACAACACCGCGGCGCCTGTATATTACCTGTGCCTTGAGCGAGCAGCTCAACCGGCGAACATCGGACAGGACAGGTGCAAGGTCATGGCGAACGAACTCGAACCAACAACTGATCCGGGTCAGCCCGTGGTCTATCAGATCAGGCTCAAGGGCCATCTGGGCGCCGATTGGGCCGGGTGGTTTGGCGGCCTGACCATCACGCTGGCAGAGGACGGCGACACGCTCCTCACCGGCCCGGTGGCCGACCAGGCTGCGCTGCACGGTCTGCTCAAGAAAGTGCGTGATCTGGGCATACCTTTAGTCTCGGTCTGTCCCGTCAAACCCAAGCCCCCGACGACGTTCGGGTCAGGTCAGGCCGACGTGTCAGATGTCAAATCGTAAGACTCATCCAGATCGTTCAATCAAGGAGAAAACAAGGAGAAAAAAATGAACACGATCAACAGGACCACCGAAAAGGAAGATGTGAAGATATCTGTGAAGATGAAGCTCTCCGCACTGTGGGCGGCTCTCATGTTCTTGTACATCTATGCTGACTACTTTTCGTTGTACAAGCCTGGTCAGATGGAGGAAGTGATGGCAGGACGAATGGGGCCTTTCCCGGTGACTCAGGCCTCGCTGCTGACAGCCGCGATCCTGATGCTGATCCCTGCCGTCATGGTCTTCCTGCCCCTGGCGCTGAAGCCCGGGGTGGGGCGCTGGGCGAACATCATCCTGGGGGCGCTCTACACGGCTGTCAATATCGGGAACCTGGTCGGGGAAACCTGGGCTTTCTATCTGCTCTTCGGCATAGTGGAGATGGCGCTCACGCTTCTGATCGTCGGGTATGCCTGGACGTGGCGCAACGCTGAAGCCTGACCGGATGGATCTGCGTCCAGCAGAAAGGTGTCAATGTGTCAGTAGAGGAGAACAAATCATGAACATCAAGCAGTCGGTCATCGAATTCATGACCGTGTTCGCGGTGGCGCTGGCGACTGGTGCGCTTGTGACACTTGCATGGAACTACTTCGGGCATGGCGAGATGGCCGTGGACTGGGAAACCGCTTTCAGTTTGGCGATCATGTTCGGCATCGTCTTGACTTGGACGAAGTCTCGAAAGGAGACCAGCGATGAATACGGTCAACGATAGTCCCCGTGGAACAGGCAGAAGGACCGCAACACTGGTGGGGTCAGCGTTCCTGTTTTCCAACGTCACCTTCATCCTCGGCGCCATCGTGCTGGTGGAAGCGATCTTGGGCGCGCCCGATTATCTCAGCCTGATCGCCGCTGGGCGTGCGCAGGTGGCGCTGGGCGTGCTTCTCTGCTTCGCCAACGGCCTGGCCTATGTCGGCATCGCCGTGCTCCTGTTCCCGATCCTGAAGCAGCGCTTTGCCAGCCTGGCGCTGGCGTATGTCGGGTTCCGGGTGGTTGAGTTCATCACCCAGATCCTGGCCGACGTCAGCCCGCTCGCGCTGTTGACGCTCGCTGGAGATCCGGGCCAGGCGGGAGCTGCGGCCTCTGATCTGCCGGCGCTGGGGGCCTTGCTGCTTGCCACGCGTTTCTGGGCGTTCCAGATGCTCAACCTCATCTTCAGCTTTAGCGCCGTGCTGCTGTACATCATGCTGCTCCGCACCCGGCTGATTCCTGGGTTCATCGCCATCTGGGGATTGATCGCGGCGGCCCTGGTGCTCATCAACACCGTACTCGGCTGGTTCATGCCGGATCTGGGCGCGGCGCTCGGCGTGATTACCGGGTTGCCGATGCTCTTGAACGAGTTGTTCCTGGGCGTCTGGCTGATCGTGAAAGGCTTCAATCCATCTGCGGTTGCCGCCTTGTCCGCCACGCAGTCATAATTCAGATAGATTCAACAAAAGGAGAGAAACATGAAAACCTTGCAGAAGTCCGGCGGTTTCGCCGCCCTGTACCTGGCAGTCGCCTACCTGATCGGAATGGCGCTCTTCATCGCCGTGCTGGACACCCCCAGCATCACTGACCCGGCCCAAAAGGTGGCCTTGCTCGTCAGAATGCAGATGGTCATCTTCTCGACCAACCTGCTCATGTACGTGTTCTTCGGCGTCGTCCTGATCGTCCTGGCGCTGGCGTTGTACGACCGGCTGCAGGCCGGCGCACCGGCGCTCATGCAGGTGGCAACCACGCTCGGGATCATCTGGGCCGGTTCGCTGATCGCCAGCGGCATGGTCGCGAATGCCGGGATCGCCCCTGTCGTTGCGCTGTATGCCACGGACCCGGGCCAGGCTGCGTTGACCTGGCAGGCCATCGAAACCGTAGCTAGCGGGCTGGGCAACGGCAACGGCGAGATCCTGGGCGGCCTGTGGACGCTGCTGGTCAGCCTGGCCGCGCTGCGGGCCGGCGGGCTGCCCAAGGGCCTGAACATCCTCGGCTTGTTGGTGGGCGCGGTGGGCATCCTCTCGCTGATCCCAGGGTTGACCGAACTGCTGATCGGGGTTTTTGGCTTGAGTCAGATCATCTGGTACGTCTGGCTGGGGATCGTGCTGCTGCGCAGTAAGCCGGGCCGGGCGGCGTAAAAGGACAGGGTTGGCAACTGTTCGACAGTTGCCAACCCTCAGTGGTTCAGAGTGTTCTATACGTAGTGGGCATCGGCCTATCGGGCTATGCCCTGTTCCGAGGAGGCAAGAAATGAATTCCGTCAATAAGTCCGCAAGAATCGCAGGGTTCCTGTATCTGATTTACATGGTGGTTCACATCCTCGCAGATGTGATTGGGCGTTCCAGGCTGATTGTACTCGGAGATGCCGCGACAACCGCCAGGAATATCGCGGCGTCGGCAGGGCAATTCCGTATCGGCATCATGACCGATCTGGTTGCGGCCGTACTTTTTCTGCTGACAGCCTGGGCTTTGTACGTGCTGCTGAAGCGGGTCAACGAGAACATCGCCTTGCTGTTCCTGTTGTTGAACCTGACCGGTGTTGCCATCCAGTGTTTCAGCGATCTGTTCCTGCTTGCCGGCCAACTGCTCTTGGGCGGCGCTGATTACCTGAAAGTATTCCCGGCCGAGCAACTGCCGGCGCTGGCTATGTTATCCCTGGTTCTGTACAAGAATGGGTTCATGATCGCCCAAATCTTCTATGGCGCCTGGCTCTTTCCGCTGGGTTACCTGGTTTTCAAGTCGGGCTTCCTGCCCAGGATTCTGGGCATTGTGTTGATGTTGCATTGCGCTTTCTGGGTGATGACTGCTCTTCAGTTTTTCCTCTTCCCGGGCTTCGCGGCAATCACTTATATCAGTTGGCCGCTGGGCTTCATTGCGGAATTTGGGCTGACGTTGTGGCTGCTGATCAAGGGCGCCAAAGAGCAGAAACCGGCCGCAAACGAGGCCGGCTGATGTCCGGAGCAGGTCCTGGTGACCGCCAACCGAAAGGGATGAGACTCTTATGAAAACGATGGCAGGCACAACCTCCGAACCGCTGGAAGTTCTTCAACCCGAGGAGGGGGCCAGGCACAATGAAGCCTTTGCCGAGCTGGGGCGCGGCATGCAGGCGGCGCTGGAGACCTACTCCAACGTCCACCGCGGCAGCGGGCATAACTCGCTGACCTCCACGCACTTGTACGAGCAGGCCCGCGAGATTGTCCTGGATGATGTGGGGCTGGACAAGGCCCGTCACACCGTCGTCTTTTGTTCTCCCAGGCGGGCGGAGCTGCTCCAGGCGCAGCTCGGGCGGAGGGGTTGCCGCACCGTGTCCAGCCGGGACATCGGCCTGCCCCTGGGTCTGCGAGCATTGGCTGTCGCACGGAATGCGCTCCCCGCAGGCGCGCCCTTTCAGCCCGGCGGCGGGACGGCCCGGCTGGTCTTTCCCAACCGGGTCATCTGGGCCAGGGGGGCGGACAAATTCGAGGCCGGCACACCTGCCATCGTCAATGTCATTGTATTTGCCAGGGCGCTGCAGTTGATCCGGCAGTTCGGCAAGGACGCATTTCTTGAAGCGGACGCCGAACAGCGGACGGCGGCTGACATCCTGTATCACGACGAGCTGGAAAAGTTCTCCGGGCGGGAGCTGCTGGCTGCACTCCGGCCGACCCTGATCGGCCAAAGGGTTCCCGTCCCGACGCTGGAAGGCGCCAAGCCCTTCATCAACCTGGACAATGGCGCCAGCACGCCCACCTTCGAACCCATCCGGGATGCGGTCTGCCAGGCCTGGCGCCAGCCGGAGCAGGTGCAGCGGGAGATCGTCCGGGAGGTCAAGTCCATCTGCGCCGGGGTGCTGGGCGCGCCCCCGGCAGACTACGACGTGATTTTTACATCCAACACCACCGAGGCCATCAACCTGGCCGCCGAAAGCCTGGGGGGTGAATCCCAAGACGGGATCAGGCCGGTCGTGGTGAACACGATCCTGGAACACAATTCGAACGAGCTGCCGTGGCGCAGGCTCCCCGGCGTTGCACTCATCCGGTTCCCGGTCGACGACGAAGGATTCCTGGATTTAGACGCGCTGGAAGCGCTCCTGCGCGCCTACAACCAGGAGGGTCAGCACGGCAACAAGCGCATCCGCCTGGTGGCAATGAGCGGCGCATCGAATGTCCTGGGGGTATTCAACGATCTGGCTGAGATCAGCCGCATCGTACACCGATACGGCGCGCGCCTGCTGGTGGACGCGGCCCAATTGGTCGCCCACCGGGAGGTCGAAATGGCAGCCTGCGGGATTGACTATCTCGCCTTCTCGGCCCACAAGGCCTACGCGCCTTTCGGCACGGGGGCGCTGGTGGTGAGAAAGGGGCTGCTGCAATTCTCCGCGGCTGAACTGGAGCGGATCCGTTCGTCCGGGGAGGAAAACGTCGGCGGGATTGCCGCGCTGGGCAAGGCGCTGGTGCTGCTGCAGCGGATCGGCCTGGATACGATCCAGCAGGAGGAACAGGCCCTCACCGAGCATGCGCTGCGCGGCCTGATGCAAATCCCCGGCCTGACGGTTTTCGGCATCACCCCGGATTCGCCCCGTTTCAGCCGCAAAGGTGGTGTGATCGTCTTCAGCCTGGGTAACAGGATGGCCAGCCGGGTGGCCCGGGAACTGGCCGAACAGGGCGGGATCGGCGTCCGCTCCGGCTGCCACTGCGCCCATCTGTTGATCAAGCACTTGCTCGATATTCCCCCACTGCTGCAGCAGTTCCAGGGGGTGATGCTGACTTTGTTCCCCCAGATGGCGCTGCCGGGGCTGACCCGCGTCAGCCTGGGCATCGAGAACACTGTCGAAGAGATCGATACATTGATTGACGTATTGGATAAGATCGCCCGACAACCCGCGGCGGAAGATAACCCCTTTGCATCGAAAACGACGGATATCCAGCGGAGGATGGACGATTTCGCCAGGGCCGCGGCCCAAAGAGTCTATGCGCAACTCTAGTGGGTCGATTGACACACCATCGGCCATTCCGACCGGTGATTGAAATCACCGTCTGGTATGCCAAGTGCGTTGAAACGCACTGTGCGAAGGGCGGCAACCCGTTTCAACGGGTTTGAACTGTGACAGACTACGGTTTCAACCGTAGGCGGCCTGGCTTGGGACGCTGTTTGAGTTTGGGGGGGCGTGTTGTATAATTGATCCATGTCCACGCCCATCTTAGCCACCAAACTTTATTTCCCCCCACCTCGCCCTAAAGTGGTCCCCCGCCCCCGCCTGATCGAGCGGCTGAACGAGGGTCTGCCGGCAAGCTGACCCTCATCTCTGCCCCGGCCGGCTTTGGCAAAACCACGCTGGTCAGCGAATGGGTCGCCGCCCTCACTCCTTCCCCTCTCCCGCTGGGAGAGGGGAAAGGGGTGAGGGTCGCCTGGTTGTCGCTGGACGCCGGGGATAGCGACCCCACGCGCTTCCTGGCTTACTTCGTGGCGGCTTTGCAGACTCTCTTTGCCGGGATCGGCGCCGGGGCGATGGCCGCGCTCGATTCTCCGCAGCCGCCGCCCATCGAGCCGCTCCTGACGACCCTGCTCAATGAAATCACCGCCATCCCGGACCATTTCATCCTCGTCCTTGACGACTATCACCTGATCGAAGCAAAACCAGTGGATCAGGCGCTCGCCACCCTGCTCGAGCGCCAGCCGCCGCAGATGCACCTGGTCATCACCACCCGCGAGGATCCGAATCTGCCCCTGGCCCGCTTGCGCGTACGCAGCCAATTAACCGAACTGCGCGCCGCGGATTTGCGCTTTACTCCATCCGAAGCTGCCGAATTTCTCAAACAGGTGATGGATCTTAACCTCTCTGCTGAAGAGGTTGCTATATTGGAAGCCCGAACTGAAGGCTGGATTGCCGGTTTGCAGTTAGCTGCACTTTCGATGCAGGGTCACCAAGATGTTTCCGGATTCATCCAGGCATTCGCCGGAGATCACCGATATATCGTGGATTACCTGGTCGAAGAGGTCTTGCAACAGCAGTCCGAAAGTGTTCAGAACTTCCTGTTGTGCACATCCATCCTCAATCGCATGTGCGGTCCGCTTTGTGATGCTGTTTTGCTCAATACCTCTGCCTCAGGGCAAAAAACCCTCGAGTATATTGAACACACTAACCTCTTCATCATCCCCTTGGACAACGAACGACGTTGGTACCGTTATCATCACCTCTTTGGAAGCTTACTGCGCCAGCGGCTGGGACAAAGCAAGACACCCGAAGAGATAGCGCAAACCCATATGCGCGCCAGCGAATGGTTTGAAAAGAATGGCGATAGGGCTGAAGCGTTTCACCATGCCATCACGGCCAGAGATTTCAGCCGGGCAGCAGCGTTGGCTGAAACAACCTGGCAGGGTATGAATCAAAGTTCTCAATCTGCTGCCTGGCTGGGTTGGGTGAAGCAACTACCCGAGGAGTTGATCCGTTCTCGTCCTGTGCTATGTACACAGATTGCCTGGGGGTTTATGGAGGCTAGTGAAGTGGATGCCAGCGAATCCCGCCTGCGGGATGCAGAACGGTGTCTGGAAGGTCCATCCGATGAGATGGTTATCGTGGATGAAGAGCAATATCGTACACTGCCAGCCAGGATCGCGTTTGCCCGCGCTTACAATGCTCAGTCTCAGCGTGATTACGTTTCCACAGTGAAGTATGCGGAACTGGTGTTCAAACTTACTCCCGAAAAAAAATATTTCCTACATGCCCAAGCCGCTGCAATTCTGGGGAGTACGTACTGGACAAATGGTGATTTGGATGCAGCGTGCAAGTCTATGAGCGACTGGATCGATAGTTCACAAGAAGTTGGCAATTTCATTTTTGCCATTGCTGGTGCCTCTGGAAAGGCGGATATCCTCACTGCGCAGGGACATCTCCGCGAAGCGTTAAGAACCTATCAACAAGCATTGCAGCTTGCTTCAGAGCATGAAAAGGAGGCACAGCGGATCACAGCGCATCATCATTTGGGGTTGGCGATGCTGTACCATGAGATGGGGGATGATGAAGCTGCCGCACAGTACTTTCAAAAAAGTCTTGTATTAGGTGAGCAGTCCACCTTGATGGACTGGCCCTATCGCAGGTGTCTTGCCCAAGCTCGACTGAAGGAGCATGACGGAGACTTGGACGCTGCTTTTCGGCTTCTGGATGAAGCCAAACGCCTGTATGTCAGGTCTCTGATTCCATATACTCGTCCCATCGAGGCGTTGAAGGCGAGAATTTATCTTAAGCAAGAACGATTGTCCAAAGCGAGGGAGTGGGCACGCGAACAAGGACTTTCGGTTGATGATGAACTTAGCTATTTGCGCGAATTCGAACATATTACCTTGGCACGTGTTCTGCTGGCCGAGCATCAGAACAATCGGGATGAACAAGTTATTCTTAAGGTGTTGAGCTTATTGGAACGCCTTTTGAAGGCAGCAGAAGATGGAAAGAGATTGGGTAGCGTGCTTGAGATATTGGTGACACAAGTGCTCGTTTATCAGGCGAAGGGAGACACATCCCTGGCTTTTGCATCGCTGGAACGCGCCTTGACTCTGGCACAACCAGAGGGCTATGTCCGCATATTTTTGGATGAAGGCGCAGACATGGTTCAACTACTTCGCGAAGCTGCTACACGAGGGATCATGCCAAACTATACAGGCAAGCTGCTGGGGGCATTCGAAGCGCAAAGACAGAGGAGTACAAGTGTATTTCCGATCCTTGCATCTCCCGCTTCTCAATCCCTGATCGAGCCGCTCAGCCAGCGTGAGTTGGAAGTTCTGCGCTTGTTCAAAACCGAACTTTCGGGACCGGAGATCGCCAATCAACTTGTGATCGCCTTAAGTACGATCCGCACACATACTGAGAGTATTTACAGAAAACTTGATGTTAATAATCGACGGGCGGCTGTCAAACGGGCAGCCGAACTGGGTTTGATATAGCCATCAAATAGCATTGCTCTTAACCCTGCCCAATAAACAGCGTTTCATCGCTCGTTGGGCAGGGTTTTTTGTTTCCCTGACATCCCCTTTCAACATATCCGTACATATATCCGCACATGTGGGGATGACAACTCCCCACATTCATTTGTATAGTGTATCTAGTTGAAGCCAAACAGACAGTTATGCTTGGTGCCAAACTTTGACACTTATCCGTATGGTTCAAAAAAGGAGATAGAGAAATGAATGTAAAAACAGAAAGCACATCTTCACCCAAGCGCCTCGCAAGAATCGCCGGCGTCTTCTACCTGCTTGTTGCCCTCTTCGGCGGTTTTGCCGAAGGGTTTGGAGACCCCAAGATGTACGTGGCCGGCAATGCGGCAGCCACAGCTGCGAACGTGCTCGCGGATCCCGGACTTGTCCGCATGATCGTCGTCGCCCACTTGGTGAATGCGGTCTTCTTCATCCTCACAGCTATGGCCTTCTACATCCTGTTTCAACACGTGAACAAAAGCGTGGCGATGGCGATGCTCATCTGCGTCGCTCTTTCGGCTGGCATCACTACCCTAAATGCGGTCTTCCAGTTTGAGGGCTTGCAGGTCGCAACCAACAGTTCCTACGTAGACGCCTTCGGTGCCGCTGGGTCGAATGCGCTCGTGTTGCTCCTGCTCGACATCCAGCACTACGGGACTCTCAGCGCGCAGGTTTTCTTCGGCCTGTGGCTGGCGCCGCTCGGGTATCTTGCCTACAAATCGGGACTGTTCCCCAAGGCGCTGGGCGTCACTCTCGTCGCGGCCACCGTCTACTACTTGGTACACCTAATCACCGCGTTCCTAGTCCCCGACTTCCATAAGCAGATCCAACCGTTCATTCTCATCGTGATCATCGCGGAGGTCTGGCTGCTCGGATACCTGCTCATAGTTGGCGTGAGGAACGTGAAGCCAGGCAAGAACATCCTTGCCGCCGCAACGGTGTAAACGCTATTGCACACGGCGGCTCATGAGACGAGCCGCCGTGTTGTGCGGAGTGGTAAAGGAAAAATAGTCATCACTGTGGAATAGAAGAATGTCAAATAAACGCAATCCAATCATTGATCCAATTCAAACAATCGTCTATCAGATCAGACTCAAAGGTCATTTGAGTCATCAATGGACAGAATGGTTTGAGGGACTGACCATCACGCTGGAAGATGAAGGCAATACGCTCCTGACTGGCCCGGTGATAGATCAGGCTGCCTTGCATGGATTGCTAAAAAAAGTGCGTGATTTGGGAATGCCATTGATCTCGGTCAATCGCATTAAACCTGACCAGAAAAATGCGTCAGAGGACAAGCAGTAATAGAGACAAGCTACTTGGAATTGAACACATTCTAAAACGGAGAATCAAATGAAAGCAATTGTATACACAGAATACGGATCACCAGATGTTCTTCAACTCAAGGAGGTAGCCAAACCTACCCCCAAAGACAATGAAATTCTCATAAAAATATATGCAGTATCTGTAAATGCGGCTGACCTCCATCTTTTAAGAGCTGACCCTTTTCTGATCCGTCTATCCTCTGGACTTCTAAAACCAAAAAACGAGATACTCGGATCTGACATTGCGGGACGGGTCGAAGCAGTTGGTAGTAACGTAACGCAGTTTAAGGTGGGTGATGAAGTATTCGGAGACATCTCCGCATGTGGTTGGGGTGGGTTTGCCGAGTATGCATGTGCTCGTGAAAATGCATTCGCGTTGAAGCCGACCAACCTATCGTTCGAGGAAGCCGCGGCGGTACCCATGGCGGCAGTCACTGCACTGCAAGGTATTCGCTACGCCGGACAGATTCGACCCGGGCAAAAGGTTTTGATCAATGGCGCGTCTGGTGGTGTGGGTACATTTGCAGTACAACTTGCCAAATCGAGCGGGGCTGAAGTGACCGCCGTGTGCAGCACCAGAAATTTGGACATGGCGCGCTCGATCGGGGCAGATCATGTCATTGACTATACCAAAGAAGATTTCACCAAGACCGGACAGCTGTATGACCTGATCATTGCCGCTAACGGAGACCGCTCGATTTCAGATTATAGGCGTGCATTAAGTCCCAAGGGGATTTATGTTCAGACCGGAGGTTCGATGGCTCAAATGACCCAAGCTATGCTTCAGGGACCATGGATTTCAATGACTGGGAGCAAGAAAATGGGCAATATGGGAGTCGCGAAACCAAACCAAAACGATTTGGCTCTTATGAAAGAGCTGCTTGAAGCAGGCAAGGTAAAGCCTGTGATTGATAGATGTTACCCGTTGAGTGAGGTTCCTGACGCAATCCGCTATCTTGAAGAAGGGCACGCCAAAGGAAAAGTAGTCATAACTGTGGCACAGAGGAATGAAAAATAAAACACAACCCAAAAACTGACCCAAGTCAACCAATGGTCTATCAAATCAGGATCAAGGGACATCTGAGTCATCAATGGACGGACTGGTTTGAGGGACTGACCATCACGCTGGAAGAGGACGGCAATACGCTCCTGACTGGACCGGTGATCGATCAGGCCGCGTTGCATGGATTGCTAAAAAAAGTGCGTGATTTGGGAATGCCATTGATCTCAGTCAATCGTGCCAATAATCCTAGCCAGGCAAATGCATCAATTGTCCAACAAAATTTCATATCGTCAAATCAAAACAACCCTGGAGGAATACTTATGAAAGCAATTATGTGGACAAAATATGGCCCACCGGATGGTCTTCAGCTCAGAGAGAGCGATAAACCTGTTCCGAGGGATAATGAAGTTCTGATAAGAATCGCTGCGACAACCGTAACAACAGGAGACTGTGAGCTGCGAAGCCTAAAAATCCCTGTCTTATTTCGGCTTCCCGTGCGAATCTATAACGGTCTCTTAAAACCAAAGAGAATAACCATACTAGGACAGGAGCTGTCCGGGGAAATTGAAACAACCGGCAAAGATGTCAGGCTGTTCAAGAAAGGTGACCAAGTTTTCGCATCCACTGGGCTTAGTTTTGGCGGGTATGCCGAGTACATCTGTCTGCCCGAAGAAACGAAAATGGGGGTGCTGGCCAAAAAACCGGTGAATATGACTTATGAGGAAGCCGCTGCCGTTCCTACCGGGGGACTGGAAGCATTGCATTTTCTTCGAAAAGGAAATATCCAGCATGGACAAAAGGTTCTAATTATTGGCGCAGGTGGAAGTATCGGTACTTTCGCAGTACAACTGGCCAGGCACTTTGGGGCAGAAGTGACTGGCGTGGACAGCACGAAGAAATTGGACATGCTGCGCTCGATTGGTGCACTCCATGTTATTGATTACACCCGAGAGGATTTTACTAAAAATGGAGAGACCTATGATGTTATTTTTGACATAATGGGCAAGAGTTCCTTTTCAGGCAGCATAAAATCACTAAAGCAAAATGGCCGCTATCTCATTGGGAATCCCGGACTGACCCAGATCGTTCGAGGACGATGGATTTCAATGAGAAGTAGCAAGAAAGTGATCATTGGGGCCGCCATCCAAAAGGTCGAAGATTTAGCTTTCCTCAAAGAGCTTATTGAGGCGGGGGCGATAAAATCGGTGATTGATAGACGTTATTCATTGGAACAGACCGCTGAGGCTCACAGGTATGTTGACACAGGGCAAAAAAAGGGAAATGTCGTCATTACGATAGGCAAAAATACCAAAATCTAGAAATTTGACTACTGATAACAAGGAGAAAGAAAATGAACCCAATCCAAAAGACCCCGAGAATTGCAGGGAATGCCGCAACTGTGTTGTACGCTCTAACGATTATTCTGCAACTTTTACTTGCCTCTGGAATCCTACCGATCACAATGGCTTGGGGAGGGCGGGAGCCTGTTTTGACAACGAACTTGAGACTTGCCAGCCTGGCATCTGCGGCTCTCCTATTCTTCTTTATCTATGTCATCCGCCGCCGTGCGGGACTTGTTAGTGATGCGCCTATCACGCTACTTATCAAAGTTTTGTCCTGGCTGATCACTGCGTTTTCCGCCCTCAACTTCCTGGGCATTCTGGCTTCACTGAGCAGTGGAGAAAAGATGCTGTTTGGTCCAATTTCCTTCTTGCTGCTCGTGGCTTGTATTTTGGTTTCGCTTTCAAAATCAGAGCCGCAGTCTACCGCGCCCAGAACATAATACAAGCTAGGCAAACCATCCAACTTTAACAAGAGAACACTAATGCAACTTACCGTTCAGAATCTCGGCAAGCAATACAAACGTGATTTTTGGGGACTCAAGGATTTTTCTCTTGATATCAAACCTGGTATTTTGGGATTGCTCGGACCAAACGGCGCAGGCAAGTCCACTTTCATGCGCATGCTCGCCACGATCACAAAGCCTACAAATGGGACGATCACATGGAACGGCACTGATGTCGTCAAATCTCCTGATGTTTTGCGCAACGTGCTTGGCTATTTACCGCAGGATTTCGGTGTCTACCCGAATCTCAATGCAGTTGAATTTCTCGAATACATGGCTGCCATCAAAGGACTCGACGCTGCAACCGCAAAGAAACGTATTGACGAACTGCTTCAACTCACGAACCTGGTCGAAGCTGCGAAGCGACCGCTGGGCGGATATTCGGGCGGCATGAAACAGCGTGTGGGCATCGCTCAGGCTTTGCTCAACGATCCGCAATTGCTCATTGTGGATGAACCCACTGTCGGGCTGGACCCCGAAGAGAGAGTCAGGTTTAGGAATCTGCTCTCAGATCTATCGGGAGAAAGAATCGTGATCCTGTCCACGCACATTGTTTCAGATGTGGAAGCGACCGCCACGCATATCGCGCTCGTCAACAAAGGTCAACTCTTGCGGGAAGATGCGCCTGAAAAACTATTGAATGAACTTGAACATAAAGTTTGGGAGTGGACAGTGCACAGCGACGACCTGCCCGCCCTCAAACAAAAGCATATTATCAGTGGAACCATCCGCCGCAGTGACGGCGTGCAGGTGCGCGTGGTCAGCGCGGACAAGCCTGATGCCAACGCGCAAAATGTTTCGCCAAATCTCGAAGACGCCTATCTGTTTTTCATCGGCGGCAAAAAATGAGATCCGTACACGTCATCTATTATTTAGCGCGCGCCGATTTTCTGGAACGCGTACGCCGTTATAGCTTTCTGGTCATGCTGGGATTGGCGGTATTCCTCGGCTACCAAACCGCCATTGGCAACATGGCGTTGCAACTTGGTTTGTATCGCGGCGAGTTTAATTCCGCGTGGGTCGGCGCCATGATGTCGCTGATCGCGACCTTCTTCATCGGCTGGTTCGGCTTTTATCTCGTCAAAGGCTCGGTGGCGCGCGACAGAGAGACCGGTGTTGGGCAGATCATGGCAACCACACCACTGACCCGTTCCCTTTATTTGATCGGCAAATGGTTAAGCAACTTCGCCGTCCTCATGTCAATGGTCACGGTGTTGGCGCTGGGCGCCATTGTCATTCAATTTTTGCAGGGCGAAAATACGCAGATCAATCTGTTCGCATTCCTGTCACCCTTCGTCTTCATCGTCATGCCGCTCATCGCGCTTGTTGCGGCATTTGCAGTATTATTTGAAGCAGTTTCTTTTTTACAGGGCGGCTTCGGAAACATCGTCTATTTCTTCGCTTTCATCCTCTTCCTGCCGCTTTTCATGGAAAACCCTACACTCAAACAATACCAGGCATTTGAACCAACAGGTCTGGGAATATTAGCAAGCGAAATGGGCAAAGCGGTCACCGCGATCTATCCCGAATACAACGGTGACTTTACCCTCGGCGGTGGATTTGTTTCTGCAACCAAAGTATTCACATGGAACGGCATCCATTGGACGACTGAATTAATCTTAGCCCGTTTCTCGTTGCTTGCTCTTTCCATTTTATTGATCTTTTTCGCCGCCCTTTTCTTTGATAGGTTTGATCCCTCGCGCAGAAAACCACGGCGGATTAAAGCGCAGCGCGCCGCATCAGAATCGGTGCCTGCACCTGCTTCAACATCCCAGGCATTATCTGCCGTTCATCTGACTCCTCTAAACAAAACCGCCAACCGATTCAGTTTCTTCAATGTCTTAATGGCTGAATTAAAACTTCTGCTCAAAGGACAGCGCTGGTGGTGGTATGTCGTCATGGCTGGGATCATCGTCGCCTGCCTGGTCAATCCATCCGCTACCGTGCGTGAGATTGTGCTTCCGATTGCATGGGTCTGGCCCATCCTGATCTGGTCAGCCATCGGCAACCGTGAGATTCATAATAACGTCCAGCAGATGGCATTCTCCTCCGCCTCCCCGCTGCTAAGGCAACTCCCCGCGCAATGGCTGGCTGGATTCATCGTCACCCTGCTGGTCAGCATCGGCGCGATCATCCGCCTTACAATGGACGGTGATACAACTGGCTTGCTGGCATTGTTTTCAGGTGCTTTTTTCATCCCATCTCTGGCATTAGCCTGCGGTGTGTGGAGCGGAACCAGCAAACTCTTTGAGATCCTGTATATGCTCATCTGGTATCTCGGCCCTTTGAACAAAATTTTGGAGCTGGATTACATTGGCTCTCATGGAAATGGACGTCCCGAATTCTTCATCCCATTTTCCATCGTGTTAATCGTCCTTGCATTGATAGGTCGCACGAGGCAAATCCGAACATAGCCTGGGGGGGATACTTTTTGAAGTTTGAGGGGCGTTGTATAATTGTTCCATGTCCACCGTATGGTATGAGGCCAATGGCCTGGAGACCGAAGCCTTCCACCATGCGGCTGCCGCCAATGACATCGAACGCGCCGAACGCCTGATCGAGGGAGGGCGCATACCCCTGCACTCACTCGGCGTGGTGACCGCCATTCTCGACTGGCTGGATTCGCTGCCCAAGACCGTATTGGATGTCAGGCCCAGGTTGTGGGTAAGGTCTGCCACGTCAACGCTCATGGCTGGACGGACAACCGGCGTCGAAGAGAAACTGCAAGCGGCTGAAAAAGCCATGCAAAATGCCGATCCCGATGACAAGACCCGCGACCTGATCGGACAAATTGCCGCGATCAGGGCCACGCTGGCGCTCCTCCGCTACCAGCCGGAGGAAACGATCGTTCAGGCGCGCCGCGCCCTGGAGACCCTGCACGCCGACAACCTGCCTTTCCGCAGCAGAGCGATCTGGACGCTGGGGTTTGCTCACCAGCTCCAGGGGGACCGCGCCGCGGCCCGTCAGGTCTATACCGAAGCCATATCCATCAGACAGGCGTCCGGGAATATCTACCTAACTATATTGGCTACAACAGGCCTGGGCCAAATACAGGAATCTGAAAACCAGCTTTGTCAAGCCGCCGAAACCTACCAACGCTCCGTGCAACTGCTTAGTGATCAGGGACCTCCAAATGCAAGCGAAGAGTTCCTTGGCCTGGCCCGCATCTACTACGAATGGAACGATCTCGATACCGCCGAGCAGTACGCACAGCAGAGTCTGCAGCTGGCGCGGCAGTATGATCGCGCGGTTGACAGATTCGTTATCTGTGAGGTGTTTCTTGCCCGCTTGAAACTGGCCCGGGGCGATGTGGCCGAGGCGGCCGCCATGTTGGCGGAGACCGAGCAGTCCGTGCGCCAAAGCAACTTCGTGCAGCGCATGCCCGAGGTTGCGGCCGCGCAAGTGCTGACGCTGCTGCGCCAGGGCGATGTGGCGGCAGCCGCTCGTCTCGTACAGACGCACGATCTCCCCATCAGCCGGGCGCGGGTGTTACTGGCCCAAGGGGATGCGGTCAAGGCGCTGGCGGCACTGGAGCCCTGGCGTCGGCAGACGGAAGAAAAGGGCTGGCAGGATGAACGGCTCAAGGCGATGGTTCTGCAGACGGTCGCGCTCCATGCGCATGGCGATGAGGACAAGGCGGCGCAACTGCTGGCCGAGGCCCTGGCGCTGGCCGAACCAGGCGGCTTCATCCGTCTGTTCATTGATGAAGGGCCGCCGATGGCGGAACTGTTGACAAGGATGAAGGATGAGGGCGGAACGCTTCGCGTGAAGGAGTATATCCACAAACTGCTCGCCGCCTTCGGTCATCAGGAAGAATTTCATCCTTCATCCCTCATCCTTCATCCTTCATTCGAGCCGCTGAGCGGTCGCGAGTTGGAAATCCTGGTGCTGATCACCCGGGGACTCTCGAACCGGGAGATCGGCGAACGGCTGTTCCTGGCCCTGGACACCGTCAAAGGGCACAACCGCCGCATCTTCGACAAACTCCAGGTGCAAAGCCGCACCGAAGCCATCGCCCGCGCCCGCGAGCTGGGCTTGTTGTAACCGCAAGTGTTCGTACCCCTCGACACTCTCCTCCCTCAGTCATCCAAAACAACACCTCCCACCAACACCAAAGTGTCTATACAACAACACCGCGGCGCCTGTATATTACCTGTGCCTTGAGCGAGCAGCTCAACCGGCGAACATCGGACACAACAGGTGCAAGGTCATGTCGAACGAACTCGAACCAACAACTGATCCGGGTCAGCCCGTGGTCTATCAGATCAGGCTCAAGGGCCATTTGGGCGCCGATTGGGCCGGGTGGTTTGGCGGCCTGACCATCACGCTGGCAGAGGACGGCGATACGCTCCTCACCGGCTCGGTGGTTGATCAGGCTGCGCTGCACGGCCTGCTCAAGAAAGTGCGTGATCTGGGCATACCTTTAGTCTCGGTCTGCCCCATCAAACCAAAGCCCCCGACTACGCTCGGGTCGGGCCAGGCCGACGTGCCAGATGTCAAATCGTAAGACTCAACCAGATCGTTCAATCGCTACGGCCCGCCGGAAGTGCTGCGGTTGGCGGATGTTTCCAAACCGGCGCCGCGTGACCACGCAGTGCTGGTCAAAATCCACTAAAGCCCAAATACACCACAAGGAGACAAAACGATGATCACTCAAGCGAAGAAAATCTCGGCGTTGGGAGCTGAGTTTCGATCTCAGCGCCAGTTCGGAAGAGATGGATCGCTTTCTGGCAAGCGCCGATTATGAATTTGAGTGCGCCAGCATCGTTGGGCGCAAGTTTGAGGATGTCGCCGACCACGCGCAGTATGTGCGTGAGGGCGGTTGCGCGAAGATCATCTCGGCATTGGCCGCTCGGGAAGCGCGACGGGAACGGCCCAGGCGGTGCTCGATTACGCCCAACCGGCCGCACGCCTGATCGGCGCTGGCGCACGCCGCCGCAGCCGGGCCGGATCATAGTCGCTAACGCACGGGAAGTATTCGATAGATGAATGCAATCAACGGTTCCGCCGAAACGGAGCGGGATCAACTCTCTTACCAGCGCGTCACGCGGCGTTCGGTGCCAGCCAGCAGGCGCTGGATGTTGGGGCGCAGCGACCACACGCAGGCCAGCGCGGTGAGGAAGCCGTAGATTAGATGCTCCCAATGGGCCAGGCGGGGAAAGGCCAGCAGGACGATCGTCAGCGCCGCGAGGCTGCCGACGGACGCGGTCAGTGTAGCCACGGACGCGTAGCGCGAGAAGTAGAAGACGATGATGGCAATGACCGCCATCGGAATGCCCACATAGAAGTTGAGCGCGATCAGCCCGGCGGCCGTAGACATGCCGCCGGCGCCGCCGCGGAACTTGAGAAAGACTGACCAATTGTGGCCGATGACGGCGGCCGCGCCGGCCAGCGCCGCGCCCAGTTCACCCGTCAGCAGGAGATGGCGCGCCAGGGCAATCGCCGCCACCGCCTTGAGCGCATCACCCAGCACCGTCAGCGCGGCCGGGCCAAAACCCAACGCCCGCAGCACATTCGTGCCGCCCGTGCGTCCACTGCCGTGCTGCAGGATGTTCACCCCGTACGCCTTGGCCACCAGGAATCCGATCGGAATTGCCCCGATCAAATAGCCAGCCAGTACCGCCACCACTACGTTTGTCCAGTTCATCTCCGACACCCTCCACATGACATGCAACCTGAGCGTTGGGCTGCCAACGCAGCCTGTGTGACATACAAAAACCCCGCGCATGGCATTTCGATGCGCCGGAGGGCGGAGACGGGAGACCGGAGACCGGAGATCGGCCATCGAAAATCGAATATCATCGCTGATTGCGTGTGGCGCTACTTGACAAGAACGCTACTTGCGCATAGATTAGCGCATGTTATTGCAACAAGCGCAATCAGGCCCCTCAAACCGGAGGTGTTCGATGTCCTGGAAGTTCACGCGTCGTTTCTTTCTCGTTTTGTTCTGTCTTCAACTGGCCGCACCGGTCAGCCTGGCAGCCCCTGCCCGGCCCGCGGCACCACAGGTGCCATCCATCGCCCCCGGCATTGCGGTCACTGAATCTAGCGAAGCCGACCTCGTGCTCGATCTTCACTTCGACCAGCCAATTTTGACCATCGTGCAGCAAGGCAGCACGACCTACACTGATATTTCCATGGGCGACGAGTTTGGCGCCACCGGCCAGCCGGGGTACCCGCAACTTCCGCTGACCGCGCGCATGGTGGCCTTGCCGCCTGGCGCCACGGCCACACTCACCCTGAGCGCTGCCGTGTGGCAGACCCAGTCCGTCTCCCAGCCCCTGCTGCCGGCTCCACGCTTTGACTTTGCCGACCAAACCCGTGTGGAAGAGGGCGCGGCGGTCGTCCCGCTGGTCGCCCGCGACCCGGCCGCTTACGCCGAGGATGCCTGGCAGCCGGCCGCGCCCGTGCGTTTGGGTGAACCAGCCCGCCTGCGCGACCAGGACATGCTCACGGTCGAATTCTACCCCGTGCGCTACAACCCAGCGCGCGGCGAAATCGCCTGGTTGACCCAGGCTCATGTCGTCATCCACTTTACCGGCGGCCAACCGGCTCCGGCAGCCCGCCCCGACCCCTACTTCGAGTCAACCCTGGCTGCTACGGTCTTGAATTATGATACCGCGCGCGCCTGGCGCACCGCCTCCGCACCGGTCACCCTGCCTGACTTCGTACCGGCCACCGGCGATGTGCGCATGGTCGTGCGCGAGAACGGCCTCAATCGCGTCACCTACGATGACCTGATCAACCTGGGCCATGATGACATCAGTCAGTGGCCGACGATCTTCTTCACCATCTCGAACAAGCGCGGCGAAGTAGCCCGCGACATCACCGATTCGAACAGCAACGGCC
Organism: Candidatus Amarolinea dominans; assembly: GCF_016704685.1. Lineage (NCBI taxonomy): Bacteria > Bacillati > Chloroflexota > Caldilineae > Caldilineales > Candidatus Amarolineaceae > Candidatus Amarolinea > Candidatus Amarolinea dominans. The sequence goes on along the minus strand of NZ_JADIZS010000021.1, from coordinate 117,631 downwards.
GCCTCGATCCGGGCGACGCCATCTACTTCTACGGGCAGGAGCCTGATCTGACCTACTACACCCTCGACAACATCTACTGGCTGCGCGTCAACAATGAAGCCCCCGGCCTGGCGATGACCAGCCGTTCCGCGCCGCCCGACGGGGCGCCGGCGCCCTCCTACTTCAAGACGACCCTGCGCACCAAACAGGAAAACTGGCGCTGGTCACAGCACATGGTGCCCTGGCAGGCCTGGTGGTGGGATCAATTCCAGCTCGGCTATCCCGGCGCCTACCGCGACTACACCTTCAATCTGCCCGAGGTAGCCACCGTGCCGCTGAGCGCCACCGTTTCTGTGCGCATTGGCGGTCGCTACTCCTGGCCGGAATACAACCCGGACCATCACAACAAGGTCTACATCAACGGCAGCGTCACGCCGGTCATCAATAGCTTCTGGGACGGCCGTACCCTGATTGACCTGGCGGGCAACCTGGATCAGGCGAACCTGGTCAGCGGGAACAATACGTTGCGTCTGGAAACCATCGTGTCAGATGTGGGACGGCCCGCCAACGCCCAGGTTGACTGGACCTACTTCAAGTGGGTAGATGTCACCTACTATCGCCACTACGCGGCCGTCAACCAGGAGTTGGAGTTCAGCCAGGAAACGCCTGGCACCTGGCGCTTCGTGCTGACCGGTTTGACCAACCCAGGCGTCCGGGTTTTCGACATTACCAATCCGCAAACACCGGTGCGGATGACCAATGGCGCGGCCGGGCCTGGCACCTTCTCGCTTCAGGACACCACCACGCCTGACCAGCGCTTCCTGGCCGTGGGCGCCAGCGCGGTGCGCACGCCGGCGGCCATGTCGCTCTACATCGCTTACTCAACCAACCTGCGCGATACGACGCGCCAGGCCGACTACATCTTCATCACCCATCCCAATTTCGCCAGTACCCTGCAGCCGTTGATCACGCATCGCCAATCGCAGGGGTACGACGTCGTTGTTGCTGACATCAACGCCGTGTACGACCAGTTCAACGCTGGCATCGTGGACGCCGAAGCCATCCGCACGTTTTTCGATTATGCCTACCATTCATGGGCCGCGCCGGCGCCGGCCTATGCCTTGCTCGTCGGCGGCTCCAACTTCAACCCGCACGGCCACAACACCGCCTACTACGGCCCCCAGCAACCCGTTTACGTCCCCACCATTGACCTGATGATTGATCCCTACCAGGGCGAATCGGCCGCCGATTCCTACTTTGCTGCCATCAGCGGCAATGACCCCCTGCCCGACATCTATCTCGGTCGCCTGCCGGTCATGTCCACAACCGACTTGACCACCGTGGTCAACAAGATTATCGCCTACGAGCAGAACCCCACACGCGGCGCCTGGCAGAATGACATCCTCTTCGTTGCCGACAACACAGATGACGCGGGCAACTTCGAAGCGGTGAGCGAAGCCATCATCGCCACGTACCTGACTTCGCCCGGTTGGGACTTGCGCAAGGTTTACTACAACCCGGGCATGGTCAATCCGCCTGATCCCTACTACAACACAGTGGATCTGGCGCGCGGGGCCATCCGCACCAAATGGAGCCAGGGCGTTGCGCTCGCCAATTACGTTGGTCACGCGTTTCTCGACTACTGGGGCTCGACAGTGACCGATCAACAGTGGCACAACAACGACACCCCTACCCTGTACAACGGCGCCAAGCTGCCGTTCCTGATCTCGCTGGACTGCCTGGATGGCTACTTCGACTATCCCAACCGTCCCAGCATGGCGGAGAAATTCCTGACCCACAACAACGGTGGGACGGTTGCGCACTTCGCACCGTCGGGCCTGGGCATCGCCACCGGGCATGACTATCTGCATCGCGGCTTCTACAACGCCATTGTGAACAACCATGTGCTTCAGACCGGCCCGGTGGTCATGGCGGCCAAGATCAATTTGCACACCAATGTCCCGAACTACTTCCAGGATCTGCTCTACACCTTCGGCTTGATTGGCGATCCGGCCATGTCTCTCGTGCCCCTGTGCCGCACCACCGACATCAACTGCGACAACCGCGTCAACATCGTGGATATCCAGAAGGTGTCTGCCCACTGGAACACCAGCAGCGGCCAAACTGGCTACGTCGGTCGCTACGACGTGACCAACGACGGCTCGATCTCGATTGCCGACATCATCGCCACCGCCACCGACTACGGTTGGAGCCAGTAACCGCCGCGACGGGGGCGTGAGAACCACCGGCGGACTACAGAGGACACAGAGAAAAAATAACTCTGTGTCCTCTGTATTGCCACGTACTCATCACTTTGGACACAGCTCGACACCGATTCACACCGATCGTTTTTTATTATCCGTGTTGATCCGTGTACCAATTGATTGACAAGCCTTTGAGACTGTGATATAGTTGCGGCGTAAGTTCTGGGGAGGACTTGGGGAGGACGCCGCCAGCATTGCCCTTTGGAGGCATCCAACCATGAAATTATTCTCGCTTGTTGTTCTGATCACTTCGCTGCTCTTGCCCACCCTCAGCAGCGCAGCCCCGCAAACATCCGCCCTGTCTGCAACGATTCGACGCAGCGCTGACACAGCCGATCATGCGCCAACGTCTGTGCGCGTCCTCAGCGCAGACGATACTGGCCTGGTGTTGGCCCTGGACACGCCGGACTACCAGGTGACCCGCGTCGAAACCGCGCAGGGCGCCTTCGACGCCATCCAGGTGGCCGGGTATGCCAGCAGCCAGGAACCTGGTCAACCCCAACTTCCCATGCAGGGCGCTCTGCTTGCCATTCCACCGGGCGCCCAGGTCACGGCAGAGGTTATTTCCAGCGACGGCCAACTCCTGCCGCAGCGCCTCGACCTGCTGCCAACCCCGCGCCAGGTAGTTTCTACGATGGATCCGGCTGCCCAGGCTGCAGCCGATGCCAGCGGAATGCCTTCCAAACCTGTTCCCGTTTACGAACGCAGCCGCACCACCGCCAGCGGCGTTGATCTCTTTCCCGCGCAGCTCGTGCATGTCGGTGAGGTCGCCTTCGTGCGCGATCAGCGCGTCGTGCCGGTGCAACTCTATCCATTCCAGGCGAACCTGACCACCGGCGCCGTGACCTATCACAAGCATCTACAGGTGATACTGCATTTCAGCTATCCTGACGGCGCGGTCGCAGCCCAGGCGCCGGCCGCGGCCGAATCACCGTATGTCGAATCTATGCTGCGCAGCGCCGTGCTCAACTACGACAGCGCAACCGCCTGGCGCGAACGTCCGCCGGCCGCGGCGCGCCCCGGCGTCGTGCCGCCGGCTACGGGCGAGTTTCGGCTGAGCGTCAACGCCGACGGCCTCTATCGCGTCACCTACGCCGACCTGGTGGCTGCCGGCCTCGATCCGAACAGCGTCAACCCGCAGCAGTTTGCCATGAGCAATCAAGGCGCCGCAATTGCCATTGTCGTGGCCGGCGAAACGGACGGCCGTTTCGACCCCAATGACACGATCGAGTTCTACGGTCAGGGCTGGAACAGCTATTACACCAAAACCAATGTCTATTGGCTGGATGTGGATGGCCCGGCCGGTCCGCGCATGGGGACGCGCGATGTCACCCCTGGCAATGCCCCCATACCGACCAGTTTCCGCACCACGTCTCACCAGGAAGAGCAGGTGTGGCGCTGGACGCAGCACCTGCAGAACAACAAGACCTGGTGGTGGCAGAAATACACCCTGTATGATAATCCTAACGCCACCCAAGTGACGGCCACCCTGCCTCTCGTCCTGCCTGGCGTGGCGGTGCAGAGCCAGCCGGTTGGCGTGCGCGTGGCCATGGCGTCGAACACCGATTATCCGCAATTTCCCGATCATCACGTGCGCGCCTATTTCAACGACACCTCAACGCCGGTGGATGAACACCAGTGGAACGGCCGCGATCCCATCGAGTTGGCCGGGACAGCCACCGGCAGCCTGCTCGCCGGGACCAACACGCTCTCGCTGCGCGCCGTCTTCGACATGGGAACGCCCTACGCCTACGACATCTACTACCTGGACTGGGTCGAGATTACCTACGACCGCCTGTATGCCGCGCAGAATGGCGAGCTCTATTTTAGCGCCGACGCCGCCAACACCTGGCGTTTCAGCCTGGACGGCTTCACGACCCTGGCCCGCGCCTTCGACGTGAGCAATCCCAACAGCCCGGTGCGCCTGCTCAACAGCCAGATGAACGGCGGACAGCTGACCCTCCAGGACAGCGCCGGCCCCAGCACCCGTCTGTACGCCGTGGGTGACAACGCATTGCGCACACCGGCTGCCATCCAGCGCTACACGGCCCCTGCGCTCGATCTGCACGCCACGAGTCAGCGCGCCGACTACTTGCTCATCACCCACACCGATTTCATGCAGGCGGTGCAGCCGCTGGCGCAGTTCCGCACCGGCCAGGGCATGATCGTCGAAGTGATTGACGTGGCCTGGCTGTACGACCAGTTCAATGCAGGCATCCTTGACCCCCAGGCCATCAAGAATTTCATTGACTATGCCTATCATCAGTGGGCCGGGCCAGCGCCCAGCTTCGTGCTTCTCGTTGGTGACGCCAACTTCAACCCCATGGGCTACAACCCCACCTACTACGGACCGTGGGAGCCAACCTATCTGCCTACGTTCAACCTGGTCATTGACCCCTACACCGGCGAAGTAGCCGTTGATAATGAATTCGCCACGGTGAGCGGCAGCGACATCCTGCCCGATCTCTACATCGGACGTATGCCGGCGCAGACAGCGGCCGCCGCCAGCGCGATGGTGAACAAGACGATCGAATACGAACGCATCACGCGGCCGGCCGACTGGCGCCAGCACATGCTGTTCGTGGCCGACAACTACTTGAGCGCCACCGGCGTGCCTGACCCGGCCGGTAACTTCGAAGAGGTCATCCAGGGCGTCATCGCCGAAACCATCCCCGACTGGTACACGATTGACCGCGTCTACTACGACCCCAACCCCAACCGGCCACCCGACGCCTGGCGCTATCCAACTACCAACCAGGCCCGCGACGCCGTGGCCGCGGCCATCAATAACGGCGCCCTCTTCACCAACTACGTCGGCCATGCCACCATTGACAAATGGGCCGAAAACGTCTGGACCACCGGCGATATTCCCCTGCTCAACAACCTCGATCGGCCCACGATTGCCGTCTCCATGGACTGCCTGGATGGCTACTTCGACTGGCCCAACCGCCCGAGCCTGGCCGAGACCATGCTGGCATACGCCAACGGCGGCACCGTGGCCCATTGGGCGCCGACCGGCCTGGGCGTTGCCACCGGCCATGACGTGCTGCACAAAGGATTCTACAAGGCCATCAATGGCGATGGTGTTGATTTCTTTGGCGGCGCCGTCACCGCCGGCCGCTTGAGTCTGGCCGCCCGCGGCGCCTTCCCCGACCTGGTGCAAACCTTCATGATGTTTGGCGACCCGGCCGTGCGCTTTGTCACGCCAGCCTCGCCGCAAGAACTGGCCGTCAACCTGAACAGCACGCCGGGCGGTGTCGTTGGTTTGGGCAGCACCGTCACTTACCGAATTCGCTATGCCAACAACGGCAGCGCCGACGCCGCCGACGCCACCCTCAACTTCCCACTGCCTCCCGGCCTTGTAAACGCCAGCTACACCTCCAGCGGGCCAACCATCACGCCGCTGAGTGGCGCCACCTATGCCTGGAACATCGCTTCCATCCCGATTGGCGCGACCGGCATCATCACCGTGCAGGCGCAGGTCAACCCGGCGCTGACCGCTGCCCAGGCGCCCATCATCACCACGGCTACCTTGCGCAATCGCTGGATCGAGCCAGACATCAGCAACAACAGCGCTCGCCTCAGCCTGGATGTGCTCCTGGCCGATCGCTATGAAGCCGATGACACGCTGGCAACCGCCCATGCCATTCCCGGCATCGGCTTGCCCATGCGTCACACCCTGCACGCCAACGCCGATGCAGACTGGGCCTGGTTCGATGCCCAGGCCAACCAGCGCTTCTTCCTGCACACCGGCTCGTTGACCGGCAATGGTGACACCGTGCTCTCCCTTTTCGCGGCCAATGGCAGCCAATTGGGGCAGAACAATGACTTCACGGCCGGCGTACTGTGGTCCGGCCTGCAGTGGACGGCCCCGGCCGACGGGCGCTATTACGTGCGCGTGAGCAGCCAGGGCACGCCCGGCCCCTTCGCGTACGACTTAACGGTAGATTGGCAAAAACGGGTCTTCTTGCCCTGGGCACGAAAGTAACCCGGAAAGCGAACGGCGAATCACGTATGATGTCAGATTCCACACGCACCCGTGCCCTGGCGCTCGATCTGCTGCGCGATCATCTCGCGCATGATGGTCAACTGCGCTTCGAGGTGGTAGGCGCCTGTATGGCGCCCCTGATCGAGATCGGAGATGAGGTAGAATTGCAGGCGGCCAGGCCGGCCGACCTGCATGTGGGCGACATTCTCCTGTTCGACGAGAGCGGTCAGTTCTACACACACCGGCTGCTGGCCGCGCCGGCTCCAGATGTGGAAACCTGGCGACTGCAGACACGGGGCGACCGCTCACCGCTGCGCGATCATCCGTGGGACGCCAGCCAACTCGTCGGCCGCGTCATTGCGGTGTATAAGCCCAATGGACACCAGGTGAGCCTGACCACCGGCTATTGGCCCCTGTTCAATCGGATGGTCGGGCATTTGTCGCATCTGGAGATTGGCCTTCTTGCCCGCGCGGGAATGCTGCGTCAGCGCCTGCTTGGCACCCGCACGACCCCCTTTGGCGCGTGGCTGCGCCGCTTCCTGGCCGCCCCAGGGCGGATTGTCGTGCATTTATTCGCACGAAGGTCGTAAACATCTTTGTCGAGGTCTAATCTACCGTTATGAATTATCGCCTTCTCTGGTCCGGAACAAACCAACGCACGCCAACGGTTTTCTGGCTGTTGCTCATGCTGCTCTTGGTCGTCATCGCAACTGGCACAGGCTCAGCCGCCGCAGCCGAGCCAACCAGCGTGACCCTGTCCTCCTTCACTGCCGAAACGCAGGGTAACACCATCTTCGTGCGCTGGGTGACCGAAACCGAGCTAGATGTCTACCGCTTTATCCTCTACCGCGGCACGTCCCCCCAACCCGTCGAACCGTTCGTCACCGTGTGCGAGCAGTCCCCACAGGGCAGCGGCATTAGCGGCGCAACCTATACCTGCACCGATGACAAGCCGGGCCTGACAGCCGGCCACGCGTACTACTATTGGCTTTATGAATTCAACGCCAACGGCCAACCCACCGTCTACCCGGCCGGTACTAATCCGACCTATTTCCAGGGTACACCGACGGCCACCCCCACCGTGCCGGCGGATGCAACGAACACACCCACGCCGACGGTGACGCCCACTTCGGAGTTTACGCTCACGCCCACACCCACGGCCAGTGTGACCGCGACACCCATCCCGACCCAGGCGGTGACCAACACGCCGACCAGTGTCGGGGCGACGAATACGCCAACGTCCCCCGCGGCGACGAATACGCCGACGACACCGCCCACGAACACGCCAGCCACGCCGCCTACGAACACGCCGACTCTCGTGCCGGGCGCGACCAACACACCGGTCGCCAATGCCACCGCGACGACGCCGGCTACAGCAACCGCAGCCGTCACCTTGACGCCGCCTGTGCAAGGCACCGCAACCCCCACGGCTCCGCTGCCGGCTGATGGCGCCACCGCCACGCCAACCCTGGACATAAGCCCCACCGACGCGGTTTCCGCCACGGCCACTCTGACCAGTACACCGCCGACGCCAGGCCCGACGGATGATGCAGCCCTCACCCCGCCAGTTGGCGCCGCCACGCGCCTGCCGTCCCGCGTGCGTCCCGACGCGACCGTCACGCCAGCCTCCGCGGGCGTGGCGCGCAACACGGCCGCCACCGGCCTGCTGCTTTGCCTGGGCGGCGGCGCCATCGTGGGCGCGGGCCTCCTGGCCGTTGTCGGCTTTGTCCTCTGGCGTCGCCAGCCCGGCGGCAAGAACGATCCATCGTCATGACAGTTCACACACCGTTCAGAAGATACTCGCTCAGCCTGATGCTGGCGCTGGCGGCTGCGCTTCTCCTTGCGGCCTGCAATCAGCCGTCACCGCCAGCGGTGAGCACCGGCGTCTACAAGATCCAGGTTGCACAGGACGGCGCTTACCGCCTGACCCGCGCCCAACTCCCCGGCCTGACCACCGAGGAGTTTACGGCCGATCGCCTGTCTCTCACCCGCAACGGCACGCCGGCGCCATTCACCATGCTGGACGAGGGGAGCGACAAGGCGCTCTATTTCTACGGACAAACGCTGGCGGATGACTACGCCGCTTACGAGGTCTACTGGCTGCGCGTGCTGCCGGCTGAGTCTGAACGGCCCAGCGGGCCGCAGTTGACCTCACGCGAGGTGCAGGCCATGGCCGCGACGCCCGTCACCGCGACGATTGCCACGGTGCGCGCCGAAGAGGATTTGATTTACGTGCCCAAAGGCCCGCCGGCCGGCGAGCATTGGCAGTGGCAACAACTGCGCGCACCGCTCACCACCACCGTCACCATCAACCTCGCCCAACTCGTTGACATCTCCAGCACGCTGCGCGTGGCGCTGTGGGCCAGCACGCAGACACCCACCAACCCCGACCACCACATGCGCCTGCTCGTCAACGAGCAACAGGTCGCGGATGAGGCCTGGGACGGCGCCGGTCGCCACGTCATCAGCACGACCATCCCCTCCGGCCTGCTGCGTGAAGGCGCCAATGCCGTCACCATCGCGGTGCCGGGCGACACTGGCGCGGTGGTAGACAGCTCTGTCCTCGACTGGGTCGAAATCAGCTATCTGCGCAGCTTGAAGGTGCAAGCTGATCGAGTGACCTGGCAGGCAGAGGCCGAGCAGGCAGACTTCAAGCTGACCGGTTTCAGCACGGACCGCCTGCTGCTGTGGGATGTCAGCGAACCGCTGACGCCCACGCTGCTGACAGGGTTCACCACCGCGCCGAATGAGGACGGTTTTGCGCTGCGCTTTCATGATGACGACGCGACCGGCCGGCGCTACCTGGCCCTGGCGCCTGCGCAGGCGCTGACGCCCGCGGCCATCGTCCCCTGGCAAGGTACCGATCTGCGCCAGGCAACGGACGGCGCCGACTACATCATCATCACACCGGCCGAGTTTGCCACCGCGATCCAACCCCTGGCTGAACAACGGCAGGCCACTGGCCTGCGCGTGCTGGTTGTCAACCGCGACGATGTCTTCGACAGCTTCAGCAACGGGCGCCCCAGCCCGTTCGGGATCCGTGATTTCCTGCGTCATGCCTTCGACAACTGGCCGGCGCCAACGCCGCGCTTCGTCCTTCTGGTGGGCGATGCCAGCTACGACTATCGCGACCGGCTCAAGGGCAAGTTCAAGAACCATCTGCCCACGTTCCTGCTCGATACCACCTATGTGGGCGAGACCGCCAGCGACAACTGGTTCGTCAGCTTTGGGGGCGAGACTGATTACCGCCCCAGCATGGCGATTGGCCGTTTGCCCGCGCAGAACGTGGAGCAGTTGCGGGCGATGGTGAAGAAGACCCTGGCCTACGAAACCGCACCGCCCAGCGGTGAATGGCGTCGCCGCGTGATGCTGGTCGCCGACGATGATGACGCCGCGTTCACGCAGATGTCGGACACGCTGGCGACCGACTATCTGTCCAAGACCTATACGATTGACAAGGTGTACATCGGACAGACGCCCAACGCCAACGCCGACGTACTGAAGACCTTCGACGAAGGCGTCAGCATGGTCAACTACGTGGGGCATGGCAGCCTGGATGTGTGGGGCGCGGAAAAGGCGCTGCAGAGCGCGGACCTGGCGAAGATGAGCAGCAACGGCGGGCGCCTGCCACTGCTCGTCACCATGACCTGCCTGACCGGGTTTTTCCATCATCCTACGGCCGACTCGTTAGGCGAAGTGCTGCTGCGTGCGGCCGACAAAGGCATCGTCGCGGCCCTGGTGCCCACCAGCGAGTCAGTAACCTCCCAGCAAGAACCCCTGGCAGATGCCTTCTACCGCGAGCTGCTGACCGTAGAGGGCGCCACCGTGGGTGAAGCCATGATGCGGGCCAAACAGTCCATGCCGGACAACGGCAGGGCCTATCGCGACGTGATGGAGACCTTCAACCTGCTTGGAGATCCGGCCCTGCGCCTCGTCAAGCCGGCCGCAGAGACCGCGTCCCCGTGAAGCGGACACCTGCTGCCGGAGACATTTCAATTTTGGAGTCCAGTCCACGCAGGTGGACTTCGCAATCGTAGCGCGACTTACAGTCGCCGGACGGCTAATAGTGCGCCAGGCTGCCGTCAATCTTGGCCCAGCGCACCGCCTGTTTGAAGGTGAATAGACTGAACGGAACCAGGATCAGGCAGAAGACGATCAGGGCGCCGATGTCGGGCAGCAGGACCGACCAGGACGCATCAGCGAGCAGCGCGTTGCGCATCGCGCGCAGCGCATAGGTGACCGGGATCAGCGCGGCAAAAAATTGCAGCCATGACGGCAGCAGTTCGACCGGATAGTAGACGCCGCCCAGCAGCAGCCCCACCCCACCGACAATGGTTGTCACCGGGTCTCCCCGCTTCGTCACCATGATGAAACTGGCGGCCATGATACCCAAGCCACTGAAGGCCACGATGGTCAACACCAGCACCACGAGCGCGCCCAGGTAGTTGGCGTTGCCCAAATCGGCGCCAAACACGAGCGTGCCCAAGAGAAGATAGATGAACACGCGCAAGGTGGTGAAGAGATAGTCCCACAAACAAGATGAAATGATGATCGTCGGCAGGTCCGTGGGGGTGAGCAGCATCGCCTCCAGGGTGCCGGTGATCTGCGCATCGCGCAAATTTTTGGCGAAACCGGAGATGGCAATCGTGAAATAGAGGCTGAACGCCACGCCGATCAGCACAAAGGCGAAATAATCGCCGTTGTACGCGTCCAGGGAGGGCTGGCGTTCGCCGTCCACCAGGCGGGCCAGAAAATAAAACATGAAGACGTTGAGAAAGATACCGACCAATTGCAGCAGGAATGACAGTTTGTAACTCAGTTCGATGATGAAGTCGCGGCGCAAGAACCAGCCGGCTTTGCCCAAACGCTGAACAAGGGGGGATGGCAGACGCACAGTCCAGTTATTCATGGCTTTGTTCCTGTGTCAGCGTGACGAAAAGCTCTTCGAGAGAGACCTCTTCGTGCCGCACGGTCTGGATACAACCGCTGGCGGTGACAATGCCGGTGATGGCATCGGACAGCAAATGATCGTCGGCGACGGTGAGCACGAGATGCACGGCGCCGTTGGCGGCCGCTTCCTGGTGCAACGTTGGAATCTGCTGGCAAAGCCGATCTACCTGCGCCGGTGTCAGGCCCTCCACCGTCAAGTGATAGCGATGGCGTGCTTGCAGCGCCTGGCGCAGGTCGGCCAGGGTGCCCACGGCTTGCAGGCGTCCCTTGTGCATGATCCCCACCCGCGCGCACAGCTTGGCCGCTTCGTCCAGGCGGTGTGTGGTGAGAAAGATGGTCATGCCCTCGCGGGCCAGCAGTTCATCCTGGATCAGGCTGTGCAGTTGGCGCGTGGAGTTCGGATCGAGGCTGCGGGTGGGTTCATCCAGGAAAAGGATACGCGGGCGGTGCAGAATCGCCCGTGCAATGCTCAGGCGCTGGCGCATGCCGCTGGAATAGGTCTGAAAACCCGCATCGCCCACCGCGCTCAGCCCCAACTGGCTCAGCACTTCATTGACCCGTGGCGCAATGTGCTGCTTGGGCAGATTGCACAGTGCGGCAAAGAACTCCAGATTCTGGCGGCCGCTCAGGCGCCAGTAAAAGCTGCGTTCATCGCCGGTGGACATGCCTATCTGGTCGCGCACGTGGTCAGACTGCGTCACCAGGTCGAAATCGCCCACGCGGGCGCTGCCAGCGGTGGGCAGAATCAGCGTACAGAGCAGCTTCACCAGGGTGGTCTTACCGGCGCCGTTGGGGCCGAGCAGGCCAAACAACTCGCCCGCCTGGACGCTCAGCGTGATATGGCTCACCGCTTCCGGTGTCGAATCGGTGTGCTGGCGCAGCCAGCGCCGCACGCCGTTGGTTGGGGGATAACGTTTGCTCAGATCATGCGTCTCAATCGCCAGTGTCAAACGATACGCTCCCGTTGTGTTGAGTGCTATGCATGGCCCAAGTATACTGGTATCGGGGAGCCTGTCAAAGCCCTCCCACTCCGTTGCTGTATCTTTGGGCGAATGTGCAAGTTGTGTTAAACTCTGACCCAATCAGTGCGCGAGCGCACACTCAACCTACGAACACGACGAGATTTCTACACGATGAATATCGGCATCATTGGTTTACCGAGTAGTGGCAAGACCACCATTTTCAACGCGTTGACGCATGGACAGGCCGAAACAGGCACCTACCATGCTGGCACCTTCAGTGTCAACATGGGCGCCGTCAACGTCCCTGACTTGCGCGTTGATAAACTGAGCGCCATGTACAAACCACGCAAGACGGTCTATGCACAGGTGCAGTTCAAAGATGTGGCCGGCATCGAAGGCGGCAGCAGCAAGGGCAGCTCATTGGGCGGTCGGCTGCTCAATGAATTGGGCGCCAACGACGCCCTGCTGCACGTGGTGCGTGCCTTCACCAACCTGGCGGTGCCGCACCCCAATGGCAGCGTCAACCCGCGGCGTGACTACGAGGCGATGGAAACCGAGCTTATTTTGTCGGACATGGCGGTGATCGAGAAACGCCTGGAGCGCCTGCAAAAAGAACGCACACGCAGCGAACAACCCCTGGAGCTTCCGCTCATGCAGCGCCTGATCGCACACCTGGAAGCGCAGAAACCGCTGCGCAGTATTGATCTGACCGCGGAGGAAGAGAGACTGCTGCGCAGCTACAGCCTGCTCAGCTTGAAGCCGATGGTCATCGTGCTCAACGTCAATGACGATGCCGATGCCAACGAAGCCGAGCAGCAACTGGGCGCGCTCCTGGGCAGGGAGATCTTGCTGCAACTGCGTGGCAAGTTAGAGATGGAATTGGCGCAGATGGATACCGCGGACGCGGCCATGTTCCTGGAGGAATTCGGACTGAGCGAGCCGGGGTTGGATCGTGTCATCCGCGCGGGCTACGACCTGTTGGGCGTGCAGTCGTTCTTCACCGTGGGCGAAGATGAAGTCCGGGCCTGGACCGTCAGGCGGGGCGCGCCTGCCGTCGAAGCGGCCGGGGTCATTCACTCAGACCTGGCCAAGGGTTTCATCCGGGCTGAGGTGGTGTCCTACCAGGACTTGATTACCACCGGTTCCATTCCGGAGGCGCGCCGGGTGGGCAAATTCCGCCTGGAAGGTCGTGATTACATCGTCAAAGATGGGGATATTTTGCACGTGCGCTTCAATCTGTAAGATTGAGTAGGGGCGCACCCTTGCGGTCGCCCCCGCGGGCAGGCTTGTTGGCTACGGCGCCATGATGGCCTCAAACCCCGGCAGGTTGGCGTCACGCACCTGGTCGAGAAGGTCCTGCAGCAGCGCCGGCTTGCCTTCCACGTGTTGGATCAGGCGTTGAATACGCTGCGTCTGGCTCATGGCAGGGACAAACTGGCTGAAGACCGCACGATAATGGTCGTAGCAGAAAATCTCGAATTCATCTGCCGTAAAGGCGCCTTCCAACAAGCGACGCAGTTGCGTCGAGTTCAACAAGGCCGGCGCTGGGCTGGCGGGCGCCGGGAACGGCGCCGGATCTGCATCCCGCCGGGCGATCTCTGATTCCAGTTCGGTGATGTGCCTGCGAATGGAGCGCAACTGATTGCGTAGTTCAAGGCTGGCGAACTCTTCGCCGCCAAAAAGGATAGCCGTGTGTACCTGGAAGGCTAGATTTTCTTGCTGCTGTTGCAATAGAAGACGCAGCGTGGTCAGATCGAAATGGCGCAGGTCTGATTCAGGCATGAAAAATCCTCTCAGTGATCGTCAATGACATGGCAAGTGATGCAGAAAAGCTGTATGGCAACCCTATTGTAACCCACCTGCTAGACAACGTCAACCAAGTCCTTTATGACGGACAGAGCGGCGTTCGTCCGCCATCCAGCGCACGAGTCTGTCTCTGTGCCATGATGTATGTAAGCGGCTTGCTCAGCGGTCGCGCAGCGATGTACTGGTCAGATCGGTTAAACCGGAGGTAATGCTTTTATGAAAGCCGTTGTCATGGCGGGAGGAGAAGGCTCCCGTCTGCGGCCCTTGACGATCGGACGCCCAAAACCGATGGTGCCGATAGTCAATAAGCCGGTCATGCAACACATCCTGGAATTGCTCAAACGTCACGGCTTCACCGACATCGTGGTGACGTTGCAGTACATGGCCGACTACATTCAAGACTACTTTGGCAATGGTCAGACCTACGGCGTGAAACTTCAATATGCCATCGAAGAGGCGCCCCTCGGTACGGCCGGCAGTGTGCGCAACGCCAGTGCCTATTTGGATGGCACCGACCCCATCCTGGTCATTAGCGGCGACGCGTTGACCGACTTCGATCTGCCACGTATCGTGCAGTGGCACCGCCAGCGTCAGGCGTTGGCGACGATGGTGCTCTACCGTGTCCCGAATCCATTGGAGTATGGCGTCATTGTGACCGATGACGAAGGCCGCGTCACCCGTCTGCATGAGAAACCGAGCTGGGGCGAGGTCATGTCTGACACGGTCAATACCGGCATCTATATTTTCGATCCGGCCATCCTCGACGTGATCGAACCAGGGCACAACGCGGACTGGAGCAAAGACATCTTCCCGCGGCTGCTCGAAAAGGGTGCGCCCCTCTACGGATATGTCGCCGAAGGCTACTGGTGTGATATCGGCAATCTCACCGAATACCGGCGTGCTGCCGCCGATGTCCTTTCCGGCCGCGTACGGCTTGGCCCGTTGGGTCAGAATCGCGGGGGCGATGTGTGGACCGGAGAAAACGTTGAGATTGCCCCTGACGCCCAACTCATCGGCCCCATCTACCTGGGCAATGAGGTCAAGATCAAGGGCGGCGCTGTCGTTCACGGCCCCACCTTCATTCGCGATTACACCATCGTAGACAACCGCGCCCAGGTAGATCGCAGCCTGGTCTGGCGCAACTGCTACATCGGCGAAGGCGCTGAGCTGCGAGGCACCATCGTCTGCCGGCAATCCACCATGAAAGCCAAGAGCGTGCTCTACGAAGGCAGCGTCATTGGCGATGGTTGCGTCATCGGCCAGGGCGCGGTCATCCATAGCAATGTGAAACTTTGGCCGAGCAAAGAGGTGGAAGCAGGCGCCACTGTCAAATCCTCCATCATCTGGGGCAGCCAGGGTCGTCGCGTGCTCTTCGGTCGCTTCGGCGTGACCGGTGTCGTCAACGTGGACCTGACCCCTGATTTTTGCGCCCGGCTGGGATCAGCCTTCGGCGCCACGCTGCCCAAAGGCGCTTACGTCACCATCAACCGCGACCCGCACCGCAGCCCGCGCATGTTGAAACGCGCCATCATCTCAGGCGTGCCCTCATCAGGCGTCAACGTGTGGGACCTGGGCAACGTGCCGGTGCCGGTCGCGCGCTACTTCACCCGCGTGACCGAGGCCCTGGGCGGCGTGCATGTACGCCTGTCGCCACACGACCAGCGCGTGGTGGATATTCGGTTCATGGATGCCGACGGGCTGAATCTTAGCAAAGAGCGCGAACGTAACATCGAACGCACCTTCTTCCGCGAGGACTTTCGCCGCGCGTACATGGACGACATTGGCACGATCGAATACCCTGGCCTGGTCATCGAACGCTACGCGACCGGCTTCATGAAGGCGCTGAACGTGGAAGCCATCCGCAGTGCGCGCTTCAAGATCGTGATTGACTATGCCCATTCGCCAAACTCCGATGTCTTACCTCCTCTGCTGGCCAACCTCAATGTGGATGTGGTTCCGCTCAACGCCCGTGTGGATGCGCTGAAGATCGCCGTGCAGCAAGAGGACTTCGAGGCCAACCTGCGCCAGCTTGCCATCATTGCCGGCGCGCTCAACACCAACCTGGGGCTGCAGTTGGATGTGGCCGGCGAAAAAATCTTCCTGGTTGACAACCACGGCCACATGCTGGCGGACACGACGGCCGCCATGCTGATGGCAACCCTGGCTTTGCAGAGCAAAGGCGCTGGCACCATCGTCGTGCCGATTGACGCCTCGCACGCCTTCGAGTGCCTGGCCGATCGTTACGGGGGCAAAGTGGTGCGCACGCGTGCTGACCTGCATGCCCTGATGATCGCCGCGCAAGAGCCAGACGTGATCCTGGCGACAGATGGCGCCGGCAACTTCATCTTTCCCGAGTTTCAGCCGGTCACTGACGGCTTGATGGCCACGGCCAAACTGCTCGAATTCCTGGCTACACAGCAGGAGCCGCTGTCGGACCTGGTGAACGGTCTGCCGGAAATCTACATGGAGAGCAGCCGCGTGGCCTGTCCGTGGGAAATCAAGGGCAGCGTCATGCGCCGCCTGACCGAGATTCACCATACCGGCGAGATCCAGGAAGGTATCAAGCTAACTTATGGCGAGCGTGAGTGGGTGCTGATCCGACCGGACCCCGACTATCCCCACATCATGATCACAGCTGAGTCAACCACCTCAGAAAAGCTGACGCGTCTCCAGGAAAGATTTCAGCTTGAGGTGCGACGCCTGCGCGACTTGACGGAATAGCGGGCGTTGCCGCCCTTACTTGTCATCGGGCCTTTGCACATCGCCTGGTACAGCTTGGCGATGACTGGCGGCTTATGCGCGGCGCTGGCCTGGCTGGCTTGGACCGATATCGAACGCCAGCGCCTGGCCGCTGAGCGGCCTCATTCTCATCATCACCACGTACCCGGCAATCGCACCCTTCATGACCGTTTTTTGCGCCTGGCGCCTGGCTGGCCGGCAGCCCTGCGTCGCGCCGTGGATGATGCCCTCCCGCTGTTCCTGATCGGGCTGGCCTGTGGGCGGGTGGTTTTTGTGCTGGCGCAGTGGCCGTATTTCGGCGAGCATCCCCTGCAAGCCCTGCGCCCCTGGGAGGGCGGCCTCTCGGCCCACGGCGCGTTGGCCGGCGGCTTGGGCTTGCTGGCCTGGCGGGCGCAGCGCCGGCCAGGCGGATGGGCCATTGCCGATCGCTACACGCCTCCTCTGCTTTGGCTCCAAACTGCCGCCTGGCTCAGTTGCTGGTGCGCCGGCTGTGCCTTTGGGCGTCCGGTGGACATTGTGCGCTGGCCGGGGCTGGCCGTGTTCGATTGGCCTGACATTTATGGCGTCTTGTTGCCCCGCGTGCCGGTGCAAGGTCTGGGGGTCATCATCAGCCTCGCGTTGCTGGCGGGCGCGTGGTGGTTTAATCAACGACAGGGCGCGCGGGGGGCGCCGAGCGCGCCGGGCGCGCTGGCGGGCGCCGTCCTGTTCCTGGGCGCCCTGGCAGACGCCGGGTTACAACTTCTACGCGCGGATGAAACCTGGCTTTGGTTCGGTCAACGGGCCGCGTTGGCGGCCGATCTGCTTTTCATGGCGCTCGGCGCGGCCTGCTTCGTCCTGGCCTGGCGCAGGCGCTTTGCCCAAAAGCAGCTTTCATGCTAAACTTGCCTGGGCGCGGGTCATCGAGACCCCACGAATCGTCTGCCCTCGTAGCTCAGGGGATAGAGCGTCGGTTTCCTAAACCGTGTGTCGCAGGTTCGAGTCCTGCCGGGGGCGCTAAAACACAAAGCCGGGTCATTCGCCCGGCTTTGTGTTTTCTTGGAACTTCCTTGCTTTGTAACTGCTCAGGCTGCGTGCCGTCGCGGAGCGATTGAAATCGCGCCGGCGGCGGCGCCAATTTTCGCTTTACTGCGGAGGGTTGGCCGCCCCGCCCTTCAGTTGATCCAGGTTGACCAGGAAGGGGCTGCCTGACGGCAGAAGCATCACCGTGATGTTGGGCGCCAGCTTTTCGATGTAGCGATAAACCAGCAGGTTGTCGTTCGTGCCGATCTGCTCGTTGACCAGGCGCAGCGCCTCTGCTTCGCCCTGTGCGCGCAAAATGGCAGATGTCTTGACGCCTTCGGCCTCGATGCGCTTACGTTCAGCCTCCTGCTGTTCACGCTGCAGGGTGAACTGCATTTGCTCGGCCTGCTGCTGCGCGATCTGCTTCTGCTCGATGGACGTGGCGTAGTCATCGGTGAAGTTGACATTACGAATGTCGAAGGCCAGCAAGAGCAAGCCCTCTTTTTCGAAGCGCTCGCGAATCATTTTCTCGATCTCAACCTGAATCGCGGCCCGTTTCGTGCCGTAGACATCGGTCACCTTGTTCTGCGACACCATCAAGCGCACAATCGAGCGAATCGTGGGGCGTACCAGGATGTTTTCGTAGTCGCGCAGGTTGTTGTGGATGTCCGCGGCCCGCGCCGGGTTGAGCTTGAAGCGCGTGGACGAGTCAATACCCACCTGCAGGCCTTCGGCGGTGGGTGACCACAACGAGTCGTCGCCTTGCACCTGGCCTTCATCGGCCACCTTAGTCATGGTGTAGACCTGTTCCAGGGTGCTGTAACGATAAACAGTTTCCACGTAGGGCACAATGAAGTTGATGCCCGGATACTGCGGCAGATTGCGGGTGCCGCTGATAGCATTGAAGACGACACCGACTTCGCCGGCATCAATCACCACCACGCCCGCGCCCAGGGTCATCACAATGAGGGAGATGACCAGCCATCCGACCAGCAACGGCGGGGAGAGACGGGCTGACGTCGTGCCGCGGCTGCGGCCAATGACCACGTTGATGACATACGCGAAGAAAGCCAACAACAACAGCCAGCCAAACAGGCTTAGTGCTCGTGCAATTAACATAGAGACTCCTTGAATTTCGATCGGGCCATAGACGAGATCAACGATGCCTCATCTTGGCCGCGCAGCTTACGCTTTTTACATGATTTGGGAGAGATCGCCAGCAAACAAGCATCATTGTACCACATCTCGCACGAAAAGGCTGTCCATGGGCTGTCAAACAACCGCTAATTCCCTGGCGCGCTGACCTCGAAACTTGCGCCAGATTCATTCGTATTCATGAACGCGTGCAAAGCAAAGTGCGCACAACCCCCCCCCCCCCCCCCCCCCCCCCCCCCCCCCCCCCCCCCCCCCCCCCCCCCCCCCACCCCCCCCCCCTCCCGCCCCGCCCACCCGCCCCCCCGCCCCCCCCCCCCGCCCCCCCCCGCCCCCCCCCCCCCCCCCCCCCCCCCCCCGGCTGCAGACGATGCCCATGTCCAAGTTGGCGGGCAAGGTCGCGCAGTTCATGCCGCAGGTGGGTGGTCGCGGCAGCAGCGGGGGGACGAACATCAACCTGGGTAACCTGCTGGGCGGGAACTAATCATCCTGGCGGCGGACGCCTGTGATCGCTTTGTCGCCGTTGGCGGGCGGACTCGAAGCAAAAAACGGCCGCGGCCACGGCAGCGTTTAGCGACTCAGCTTGCGCGATCGGAATCGTCACCGTACCCACGGCCAGGCGCCGTGCGTCGGCACTGGCGCCCGCTCCTTCATTGCCAATGATCAGCGCGGTGGGCAGGCGCCAATCCACGGCATCATACAGCGTGTCGCCGTGTGCATCCGCCAGCCAAACCTGGCGACCGGTGACCGCGGCGGCCATATCCGCCCACGTCTCCACGCTGCGCACCGGCAGGTACAGATGCGCGCCCATGGCCGCGCGCACCACCTTCGGGTTGTAGATATCCACCGAGCCAGGCGCCAGCAGCACGCCGGCACAGCCCGCGGCCAGGGCCGTGCGCAGGATTGTGCCCAGGTTACCCGGATCACTGAGCGCGTCCAGCACCAGCAGCAGGCCGGCGGCCGGAAATGGCCGGACTTGCGGCCAGGACGCCACCGCCATGATGCCCGGCGAGGTGGTCGTGCCGCTGATGGCATCCAGCACCTGCGTGTGGGTCTCTTCGCACACGACCTGTTGGGCACGCAGCCGTGTGAGCAGCGCCGCGGCGCGTGGATTGGTCAGACGGGCGGGTGCGTAGAGAACAAACTGTAGGGGCAGATGGGCGTCCAGGGCTTCTTCGAGCAGGCGCACGCCTTCCAGGCACCACTGCTGCGCCTCCTCGCGTGACCTGCGCTCCTGCAGCAAGGCCCGTATCAGCTTCACGCGCGCATTACTCGAACTGGTGATCACCATACGAAGCTTTCTCAGGCCTCCGACCGGGGGCGTGAACCGCGGGGGGCAGGCGCCTGCTGCAAAAACACCGCGCCAGGTATTGCACTGGCGCGGTGTTGACTTGAAGATGGGAAACAGATGTTAGAGAGACTGTTTGGCAACATCAACCAGGCGAGCAAAGACGCTTGCATCGCGGACGGCCAGCTCGGCCATCATCTTGCGGTCAATGTCCACCCCGGCCTTTTGCAGACCGTAGACAAAGCGACTGTAGGACAAACCGTTTTGGCGGGCAGCCGCGTTGATGCGTGTGATCCACAAGGCGCGGAATTGACGCTTACGGTTGCGGCGGTCGCGTGTGGCATAGAACAACGACTTGAGCATTGCCTCATTGGCGCGACGGAAAAGGCGATGACGTGTGCCAAACTGGCCTTTCATCATCTTCAGAATCTTCTTGTGTCGCTGCCTGGCCGGGACGCCTCGTTTTACTCGTGACATTACTTTCTCCTCGGATGGCGGCTATGGCCTGGGGTCACATAGCACTTCGTACTGGCCACCCCATATCATGATTTAGGTGTTACTTATGACCTGTCAAGAAACAACTTTCTATTCTTGTGTCCGTGTTCTGCCGGGACAGAAGCGGGAATCTGTTTTTGACAAGCCCTTATTTGTGTTGCAGGTATGGAGCCAACTTCTTGACCCGCTTGATGAAAGCAGTCGCTTTGACCGTGACGGTGTCGCCGTAATCACTCTTCAGGCTCGGCGACTTCTTGCGCTTGAGGTGCCCTTGCCCCTGAATGCGACGCAAGAGCTTGCCGCTTCCCGAAAAACGGAAACGCTTGGCTGTTGATTTATGCGTCTTCAACTTTGGCATACGAACTCTCCCTTAATCTCTCTTCGTTTCATCTTCCCATTTGCACACACAAGCAGAGCGGTGTCAGGTCAGCCCTGTGTGACCCGTCTTGCTCTGCTTGTGATCAGCGGCTGTTGCATCCGCGGCCACTTTTGCCGGCCGGGCGGTTTAACTTTCCCTGGGCATCAGAATCATCAGCAGGCTGGTTCCTTCCATTGACGGTGCTTGTTCAATGGCGGCAATGTCGCCCAGCTCCTGCGCTACGCGATCGAGCATTTCTCTGGCCACTTCTGGATGAGTAATCTCACGTCCACGGAAACGAATACGAATCTTGACCTTATTGCCCTCACTGATAAAGCGGCGGGCATCACGGATCTTGAAGGCCACATCGTGTTCGCCGGTCTTAGGACGCAAGCGTAGCTCTTTGACCTCGATCTGCTTTTGGGATTTGCGGGCATCACGTTCTTTCTTGGCTCGTTCGTACTGATACTTGCCAAAATCCATCAAGCGGCAGACCGGCGGTATAGAATTAGGAGCGACCTCCACCAGATCCAGGCCCTTTTGCCGAGCCAGGATCAAGGCGTCGCGTACCTGCAAAACACCCAGTTGCTTACCTTCATCATCTACAACCCGCACTTCGCGGGTGCGAATCATCTCGTTGACACGTAGCTGCAGTTTACTGCTAATTGCGCCCTCCTCAGAAATATGTAACTCAATTCTTGAACGAACCGATGTTTAGCCAAGCGACTATAGCATAATCAAGCAGGTGTGTCAAATCCTTTTTTTGAGCCTGTCTGCCGGCATTTGTCAATTTTCAGGAAAATCATACTACTGGCCCTGCGCCAAATCATTTACAACGGTTGTCTCATCTGTTATAAATGCACACGATGTAAGATAGAGTTTATTCACCATAAATAATCTACGTGGGCGTCATTGCGAGCCGTACTTTGGCAAAGCGATCTCCCGTTTTTGTGGGTCATAAACTTTGATGTTGTCGGTTTGTCGCCGCATCACTTGTGGTTTTGCACCGAGACAAGGGAGGAACGCACCGGTGAACGAGATGAGAATTGGTACAAACAAGCCGCTTGCCGCGCTCAGTCTGCTCAGAGACGAGTCGCTTGTCACTCTCGGACGCGCGCCGGACAGAACCGGACGCGAGACCGGCGTCGAGACAGAAGAACTCGACGCCGACGAGCAGATGATGTACGAACTATCGCTGGCACCCATGCGCAGGCGCCCCTCCTCACACAAGGCGCTTGACGACAATGACATGGATGACAACGACCTGCCCGGTCTATCACACTCCGAAACCGAAGATTCCATCAGCCTCTATCTCAAGGAAATTGGGCGCGTGCGACTCCTCACCGCCGAAGAGGAAGTTGATTATGCCCAGCGCATCGAACAAGGATACCTGGCCCGTTGCGAATATGGCATCAGCCCATGTGAATCGGTGCGCCGTGAAGAGCTGATGCACCTCATGTTTGACGGCGTGCGAGCCCAGGATTGCCTGATCAAGGCGAACTCGCGGCTCGTCGTCAGCGTCGCGAAAAAATATGTCGGGCGCGGTGTGCCGTTCCTGGACTTGATTCAAGAGGGCAACATCGGCCTCATTCGTGCCGTCAAGAAGTTCGACCACCACCTCGGCTACAAATTCTCTACCTATGCCACCTGGTGGATTCGGCAGGCGGTGACTCGCGCCATTGCCGACCAGGGGCGCACCATCCGCGTCCCTGTCCACATGTATGAACAGATCAACCGCGTCACCCGCACCGCTCATGATCTGACGCAGCAACTGGGCCATGATCCGTCCCCGGAGGAGATTGGAGCCGAGTTGGACATGGCGCCCACCAAGGTGAAACAGGTGATGCAGGTGGCCGAGCGCCCGTTGAGCCTGGAGATGACCATTCACGAAGAGGACGATGCGTCGCTCACCGATTTTATCGAAGACGAAGAAGTGGCCTCGCCCGCGTTCACAGCCTCACGCCAACAACTGCGTGATGTTCTCAATGAGGTTTTGGATACCCTGACGCCGCGCGAGGTGCGCATCCTGCAACTGCGCTTTGGCCTGGTAGACGGCTATAACTACACCCTGGAAGAGGTGGGGCGCAAGTTCGGCGTGACGCGCGAACGCGTCCGTCAGATTGAATCGCAAGCCCTGGGGCGGCTACGTCATCCCAGCCGCAGCCGCAAGCTGCGCGACTATCTGTGACCGTCCAACCTTAGCATATGCAGACAACTTGATTTTTTGCGTCGTATCGTGTAAACTATGTTGACCATCTGGTACTTCTGTAAAATAAGGTCCGGATTGAACGTTGGCTGGTATTGTCAACGTCTAAACAATCTGTGACAAGCGACAACCGACGCAAAGCGCTGGACACAGCTATCTCCAGCCTGACAAAACGCCAGGCGCAGGTCTTTGCCGGACAACCTGCCTGGCCGCGTGACACCACAGCCTATTCGCCAGCCGCCGATGACCGTCGCAACGGGGCTGGCTGGTTCGTCAATTTTGCATGCTTTCGTCCGTATTCAGGGACTTTGTGACCCGTTTCTTTCGCTTTTTGGATCAACGCCCTACAGGACATGATGCAACCATGGTCTGCACCATGATCGTTCGTTGTTGGGAAAGCCAGTAGTCCCTGTTGCTTGAGTGCGTTCGAAAATACAAGCGGCCTTGTGTACCGATGCGTTGGCCATACGCGTATGGCCGGCAGAGGCCATTTCGTTTTTATCCGCCTCAAGATGAGAGATGCCGATCGGCGTAGCCATAGCTGTGGATGAGCCACAGCTATTTTTGTTGGCGCAGAGGTTCGAAGACCGTGAAAGCAAAGACGATTACGGCCCTGGTGTTCCAGAAAACAGCGCATGACCGTGTCAATGTCTTTCTGGATGGGGCATATGCGTTTGCGTTGACCGCCATCCTGGCAGCACCGTTGCAGATTGGGCAAACCCTGCATGAGCAGGAAATTGACGCGTTGCGCGCAGCCGATGCGCAAGAACACGCATGGGATCTGACCCTGAAGTTCCTGAGTTATCGCCCGCGCAGCGAGGCCGAGGTTCGCCGCTACCTGGCAGGCAAGGGGCTGGACGCCACGGCCACCGATCAACTGATCGAGCGTTTGTATCGGCTGGGTTACCTGAACGACGAGTCCTTTGCCCGTGCCTGGGTTAGCAGCCGCCATACGCTGCGTCCCAAAGGCGCACGCGCGCTCCAGTATGAGCTGCGCAGCAAAGGCGTGTCCCCGGAGATCATTGCAGACGCCCTCGCCGGCCTGGCCGCCGATGAGGACGCCTACGCTGCCGTGAGCAAACCCGCGGCGCGCTGGCGCACATTGGACGATAGGGCGTTTCGCCAGAAGGTGCAAGCCTTCCTGGCGCGTCGCGGATTTGATTATGATATTATTCAGAAGACGGTTAATCGCCTGCTGCATGAGGTTGACGGCGCAGGTACCGTTGAGCCACTTGAGGAAGAAAACGAATAGTGCGATCGGCCCTTATCAGGCGATCGAACAGGCTAGAAAGGACAAATCTGTATGCAACCCGGAGTAGTCATCCTGTTAGGGATCGTACTCCTGATAATGGGTGTCGGTATTGGTTATTTCGTCGGCTTCGATCAGCACAAGAAAAAGACCGAAGCAACCATTCAATCGGCGGAAATACGCGCCACCCAGATTGTCAGCGAGGCAGAGGCCCACGGCAAGGAGCTTGTTCTCAAAGGGAAAGACGAGGTCATCCAGCTACGTGAGGAAACGGAACGGGATTTGGAGCGCCGGCGCCGCGATCTGCAGCGCCTGGAAGAACGCGTCGATAAGCGGCAAGAACAGTTGGACCGGCGCAACGAACAGGTTGAGCTGCGTGAAAAACGCCTGAACCAGCGCCAGAGCACGGTTGACAAGCGCGTCAAAGACCTGGAGAAAATGGAAGGCCAGCATGTGGCCGAGTTGGAACGCATCTCCGCCCTGACGCAGGAAGAAGCCAAGCAGCTCCTGCTCAAAAGCGTCGAAGAAGACACGCGTCAGGATATGGCGAAAGTCATCCGGGCCGTGGAGGCCGAAGCCACCGACGAGGCCGAGCGCCGCGCCCGCCGTGTGATCATCATGGCGATGGAGCGCCTGGCCTCAGATCAGGTTTCGGAATCCACCGTGTCGTCCGTGGCGCTGCCCACCGACGAGATGAAGGGACGCATCATTGGCCGCCAGGGGCGCAATATCCGCGCCATCGAAGCCGCCACCGGCGTTGACCTGGTGGTGGATGATACGCCGGAAGCCATCATCATCTCCAGCTTCGATCCGGTGCGCCGTGAAGTGGCCCGCCTGGCGTTGACCAAACTGGTGCAAGATGGGCGCATCCATCCCACCCGCATCGAGAAGGAAGTCGAAAAGGCACGCGAAGAGGTGGAGCGCGCCATGCGCGAAGCGGGCGATCAAGCTGCCATCGAAACCGGGCTGCAAGGGCTGCACCCGGAGATTCTCAAGCTGGTGGGGCGCCTCAAGTTCCGCACGAGCTACGGTCAGAATCAGTATTACCATGCCATCGAAACGTCACACCTGGCCGGTATGATTGCCACTGAACTGGGCGCGGATGTCAAGACCGCCAAGATGGGCGGTCTGCTGCATGACCTGGGCAAAGCGGTCAGCCACGAGGTGGAAGGCCCGCACGCGCAGGTGGGCGCAGAGATTGCCAAGCGCTACGGCGTGCCGCCAAAGGCGGTCAACTGCATCGCGGCCCACCACCATGAGGTGGATGCCGAAAACCTGGAAACGATCATCGTGGCTACCGCCGACGCCATTTCCGGCGCTCGCCCCGGTGCCCGCCGTGAAGCTCTCGAAACTTATGTCAAACGCCTGACCGCCCTGGAGGATATCGCCAATTCCTTCGGCGGCGTTTCCGAATCGTTTGCCATCCAGGCCGGTCGCGAAATTCGCGTGGTCGTGCGCCCCGATGCGACGGACGACATGGCCGCCATCAAACTATCACGCGACATTGCCAAGAAGGTCGAAGACAACCTGGAATACCCCGGCCAGATCAAGATTACCGTCATCCGCGAGATGCGTGCTATAGACTACGCCAAGTAATATCGAACCTCAGACTTCCGAAGTCTTCGAGACTTCGGAAGTCTTTCTTTTGCCCACTCCAAACTGCCGCCACGACAAGCGCGTCCTGGCGTACCACCCTGCGTCATGAACTAAGCATCTCGGCACGGGGCGCCGCAGCCCTCTCATGCACGATCTCGCTGATCGTGGTGATGCTTGCCCCTGCCAGATGTCGCATCAACACATCATCGAAGGGTTTGAGTATGCACGGAGGTAACGCGACCATGGACATCATCAAAGTTTCAGCGCAATCCCGCTCCCCAGCGGTGGCCGGGGCAATCGCCGGCGTGGTTCGAGACGCAAGTCGTGCCGAGGTACAAGCCGTCGGCGCCAGTGCCGTGAATCAGGCCATCAAGGCCATTGCCATCGCCAAGGGTTACCTGGCCCAGGATGGAATTGACATCATCTGTATTCCGTCGTTCACCGAAATCGAAATCCAGGGGCAGGAGCGCACCGCCATGCGACTCACTGTCGAGCCAAGAGGAGGATGTTAGGGGTTCGCAAAAGAATTTAGTTCCTGTATTTTGCCGGGAAAACGCTGAGAAACACGGGAAGTTATATTTTTGCGAACCCTAAGGAAGCGGGAGAGAGGACTGTCCTCTCTCCCGCTTTTTTTCTGGCAGTCACAAAAAGCCGTCGTTCCTAAGTCAGCATCTCCAGTTCGCGGACATCTTCGTCGTCCAGGGCATCCGACGCGTGCCCTGTAGAAGTTGCCTTACGCTTGACTGAGCAGCCGCCGCAGGTGCCACAGGTGCGTGATTGTTCCTTGCCTCGATTTTCCAGAATGTCATCCACGGTCACTTCAACCAGCGATTCGTCCTCCATCTGCACGAACATGGTGCGCTGCAACGGGTTGAGTTTGCGCACCTTGCCCACACCCTGTTTACTCAGGATGGTGCTCCCCACCTTGGGCAGCTCGGCCCGCGCCTCCTCATAAAGGTCATTTTCATAGGACAGGCAGCACAGCAAGCGCCCGCAAACGCCGGAAATCTCCGTCGGGTTCAACGGCAGATTTTGCGATTTCGCCATCTTGATCGAAACCGGCGCGAACTCACGCAGCCAGGATGAACAGCACAAGCGCCGACCGCATTTGCCCACACCATCCAGGAATTTGGCCTGGTCACGCACGCCAATCTGCCGCATCTCGATACGACAGCGGAAGACACGCGCCAGGTCGCGCACTAGGGCACGGAAATCCACCCGCTTGTCCGCTGTGAAGTAGATGACCAGGCGCCCGCCGTCGAAGTTATATTCGGTGCGCACCACCTTGATCGGAAGGCGGTGCTCGGTGGCCTGCTGCCGCGCACGCGTCAGCGCCTCGGCCTCACGCTGGCGGTAAAGCTCTCGCTCCACCATGTCCCAGGCTGTGGCCCGGCGTACCACCTGCTTCAAGCCCCCGCTCACCTCACTGGCCGGCATATCACCCGGGGGCAGGCTCACACAGCCAACCTCACGGCCCCGTGCCGTGTCTACCACCACATATTCACCTGGCCGTAAGTCCAGAAAACGCGCAGGGTCGAAGTAGTAGACTTTGGTCACCGGCCGAAAACTGACACCAACGATCGTTGGCATAGAAATCTCTCCCTATGGATACCCTGACCCAGCCTGCAAGTCTCGCGACCGGGTCATCTAATGGATTAGCAGACGTGGCAGGCGCAGCAGCAAGACATCAAGCGCCAGGCGCACGTTGACATTACTGTCCAGCAATTGTGCGGTGCGACGCACCATCTGCAGGCTGGCGCGCGTCTGCGCAGCCGACAGGCGCTGCGCCTGTGCGGTCAACAACGCCGTTCGATCCACGTTGATGGCATGCGCGGCGGCGCCGTGCTGACAAAGCCACACATCGCGCCACCAACTTTGCCAAGTGTGCAGCGTCGCGGCCACCAGGTCCGCATGGCCGGCCAGGTTGGCCGCGTAGGTCAGGCGGTCCACGCGGCTGGCCGTCAACAGGCCAGCCAGGTCATCGAGCTGCTGGCGGCGCTGCTCCCACGCCGCACGATCAGCCGCCATCTGTTTGGCATACCCCAGGCGCCCGTTGCTCAAACGTGCCAGCAGGGTTGCCTCCGCGGCCGTCAGATCATGGTGCGTGCGCAAATGCTGCTCGATCAATTCCTGGGGCGCCGGTCGCAAACTGACCACCTGGCAGCGCGAAACGAGGGTGGGCAGGAGCGCGTCGCCCCGATCACTCAACAGGATGATGACCACCGCGGCGGGCGGTTCTTCCAACGTTTTGAGCAGCGCATTGGCAGCAGCCGTTGTGGCCAGGTGCATCTGTGCGATGATGAACACCTTGCGTTGGCCTACGAGCGGCGACAAGGCCGCCTCACGCACCACGCTCTCGCGCATCATCTCCACGCTGAGCGCGCTGGCATCGGCCGGGGGCGCGATCACGCGCAGATCGGGATGAAAACCGCCGGCCGTCTTGTGGCACGCGGCACAGGCCTCGCACGGTCGCCTCGCAGGGTCCGCGGCTGTGCAGAGTAGGGCGCGGCCAAACCCGAGCGCCAGCGTCATCTTGCCGACGTTGGCCGGGCCGGTGATACAGTAGGCATGTCGCACCTGGTCGTTGACCAACGTCTCGCGCAACCATTGTACAGCCCAGTCATGTCCAATCACGTTGTGCATGGTAGGTCACGGTCCGTTTATAAGTTGGTGGTTTGACTCATCCAAGCACCCGGTTATCCACCGATGTTGTTTGTGGACAGTGACTGAATGGGTCAAAGTAACTTATATTTTATTGCAACGTTAAGATACCACAGTCAACACTGGATGTCAAGCATTTTGCCGCCAGGCTCAGCAACGGCCCGCGTAAAACCAACGCTACTGTGACCCCAGCATAGCCTTTGACAAAAAATTTAGGCGGTGGTATGCTGACCACAGGTTACGATATTTCACGCGATGTTGCGTTTTGCAGGAGGTTTTCCTCGTATGTCTGATCTTTCCGCGCTGGAGCGCCTGACCCCCTGGGTTGAGCTTCCAGACCCACGCTATGCCCTGGCCGCAACTGATCCAGTCATCTATGCCGCCATTGAAAAAGAACGCGCGCGACAGACGGCCGGCATCGAACTGATTGCCTCAGAAAACTATGTCAGCCCTGCCGTCCTGGCCGCCATGGGTTCGGTGCTGACCAACAAATACGCCGAAGGCTATCCTGGCCGGCGTTATTACGGCGGCTGTGAATTTGTGGATGTCGTCGAACAACTCGCCATGGATCGCGCCAAAGAGCTGTTTGGCGCCGAACATGCCAATGTGCAGCCTCACTCCGGCGCACAGGCCAATGCCGCAGCCTACATGGCGTTGCTCGAACTGGGCGACGTGGTGCTGGGTCTGAAACTTGACCACGGCGGGCACCTGACCCACGGTTTTCATCTGAATCAATCAGGCAAGCTCTACAACTTCAAGCATTACGGGGTGCATCAGCAAACGGAGCGCCTTGATTACGACGAGTTGGAAGCGCTGGCTCATGAGCATCACCCCAAGCTGATCGTTGTCGGCGCCAGCGCCTATCCGCGCCATTTTGACTTTCCCCGCCTGCGCGCCATTGCCGATGCGGTGGGCGCTCGCCTGATGATGGACATGGCGCACGTGGCCGGCCTGATTGCCGCTGACCTGCACCCTGATCCGGTGCCTTACTGCGATGTCGTCACCAGTACCACACACAAGACCCTGCGCGGCCCACGCGCCGGGTTGATCCTGTGCAGGGAAGAATGGGCCAAAGCCATTGACAAAGCGGTCTTTCCTGGCATCCAGGGTGGCCCGCTGATGCACATCATCGCGGCTAAAGCGGTGGCCTTCCACGAAGCGACACAGCCCGACTTCAAGGCCTATCAGCAGCGCACCCTGGACAATGCGCAGGCGCTGGCCGCGGAACTGGTGCGCCAGGGCCTGCGCCTGGTCAGCGGCGGCACCGACAATCACCTGATGCTGGTGGACATGACGCCGGCCGGCGTTACCGGTAAGGCCGCGGAAAAGGCGCTGGACGCGGCTGGCATTCATACCAACAAGAACATGATCCCCTTCGACCCCAAGCCGCCTCTGACGGCCAGCGGCATCCGCCTGGGCACACCGGCCGCCACCACTCGCGGCTTTGGGCCAGATGATATGCACCAGGTTGGGCGTTGGATCGGCGAAATCGTCCATCACGTCGAAGACCCGGCCGTGATCGAGCGCGTGCATCGGGACGTGATCGAATTCGCCTGCCGCTTTCCCGTGCCCGCGTAAACCAGCCCTGAATTTGCCAAGTCGGTGTAGTTGCTTATAATTACACCGGTACGGGCGGTTAGCTCAGTTGGTTAGAGCGCGTCGTTGACATCGACGAGGTCGGAGGTTCGAGCCCTCTATCGCCCACACGAAGCCGTGGCTGCAAAGCCACGGCTTCTTCTTTCTCCAATCTCCAATCTCCAATCTCCAATCTCCAAATCTCCAACTACTGCAGCCGCGCCGCCAAACCCGTATAGCGTTCGGCGATCTTGTTGTTGTTGACGGCGATGGCAATAGCCCGCGGCATGCCGACCAAAACCACCAGGCGTCGCGCACGGGTGACCGCGGTGTAGAGCAGATTGCGCTGCAACATCATGTAGTGTTGCGTCAGCAAGGGCAGCACTACCGCCGGGTATTCGGACCCCTGCGCCTTATGCACACTGATGGCGTAGGCATGAGTCAGCTCATCCAGTTCCAGAAAACTGTAGTCAATCTCCCGGCCCTCGCTGCGCACCGTCAGCACCTGCTCGATCCCATCCAGGCGCACGATCTCGCCCAGGTCGCCGTTGAAGACATCCTTGTTGTAGTTGTTGCGCGTCTGCATCACCCGGTCGCCGACGCGGAAAATGTGCCCGCCCAGGCGCCGTTCGGGCTTGGCAGCGTCTGGTGGATTCAGCCGTGCTTGCAACAGCAGGTTCAGGTTGGCTACCCCCGCCACCCCGCGGTGCATCGGAGTGAGCACTTGCACATCGGCGGCTGGCACGCCAAAACGCCGCGGGATGCGCTCGGCCACGATCTCCACCACCAGGTTGGCTGCCTGTTCGGCATCGTCCACCTTGAACAGAAAAAAGTCCTGCGACTGAGCCGGCTGCCACTCCGGCATCTGTCCGCGGTTGATGCGGTGTGCGTTCTCCACGATGAAGCTGCCGGCTGCCTGGCGGAAGATCGTCTGCAGGCGCACCACCGTCGCCGTTCCCGATTCGATGATGTCTTTGAGCACACTGCCGGCGCCGACGCTGGGCAGTTGATCCACATCACCCACCAGCAGCAGATGCGCACCCGGCGGCACGGCCTTGAGCAGGTGATTCATCAGAAGCAGGTCGAGCATGGACGCTTCATCTACAACCAAGATATCAACCTCAAGCGGGTTGTTTTCGTTGATCTGAAACGTCACCCCCCCGCTCGGCTTGAATTCCAGCAGGCGGTGGATGGTCTTGGCCGGCCGGCCGGTGGTTTCACTCAGCCGCTTGGCCGCGCGCCCCGTGGGTGAGGCCAGGGCGTAGGTGTGGCCGGAGGCCTCCAGCAGGCGGATGATCGTCTGCACGGTGAAGGTCTTGCCGGTGCCCGGCCCGCCGGTCAGTACCACCAACGGTTGCGTCAGGCTGGCCTGCACGGCCTCGCGCTGCGCCGGCGCCAGCGCCAACCCGGTCTCCTGCTGCACGGCCGCAAAGGCCGCATCCCAATCGAAGCGCTGGAAGAGCGCCAGGCAGTCGCTTCGCCCGTCGCACAAGCGCCGCAAACGGCCAGCCACGCCAATCTCACCGCGATAGAAGGGCACCAGGTAGACGGCGCGTTCCTCGGCCAGCAGGGCGGGGCGCCGTCAGCTCAGCCTCAGGGACAGAGGCCGCCGCGGGGTCAGCGCTGGCGGTGACCACTTCATACACGAGCGCCGGCGAGACGGGAGGGCGGCGCTCAGAGGCCGGCGCCATGAGGATGCGCTCGACATGAACCGCTTCCTCCTGGCGCAACTGCTCGATCGCGTTGACCACCAGGGTGCTCGGCACGGCCAGCATCTCGGCCGCCTGCATCACCAGGATCGTTTGGGGAACATAGACATGGCCATCATCAGCCTGCTCGCCCAGGACATGGGCCACACCGGCCGCTACCCGTTCGGGCGCATCGAGAGCCAGCCCCAGGGCTTGCGCGATCTTGTCGGCCGTGATGAAGCCGATGCCGTGGATGTCGCGGGCCAGCCGGTAGGGGTCATTCCGCACGATGCCTACGGCACCGTCCCCGTACTGCTTGTAGATCTTGACCGCCAGGCCGGTGCTGACGCTGTGCTCCTGCAAGAAGAACATGACCTCGCGAATGGCGCGCTGTTGGCGCCAGGCATCCTGGATCAGGCTGGCGCGTTTGGGGCCAACGCCGAGAACGGTGCGCAGGCGCTGCGGCTCCTCATCAATCACCTGCAGGCTTTGCGCACCAAACAGGCGCACGATGCGTTTGGCGGTCACCGGCCCCACGCCTTTGATCAGCCCCGAACCGAGGTATTTTTCGATGCCAACCGCCGTGGCCGGCAGCTTGAGCTTGAAGCTATCGGCCTTGAACTGGCGCCCATACTGCGGATGCGCCGTCCACTGGCCGCGCAGTTCAACGTATTCACCCACGTTGATGCCGAGCATGTTGCCCACTACCGGCACGGTGTAGTCCTTGCCCTCCGGCGCCAACTGCGCGACGGTGTAGCCGTTCTCTTCATTGTGGTAGGTGACTCGTTCGATTGTGCCGGTCAATGCGTCCATGCTGGCAGCTCCTCGCTGCAGTCAACACTAACACGCATGACCGATTTAGGCAAGTGGGCAAGATGAGCAGGATGAGACAAAAACAGAAGCGACGCACCGGGGGGGTGCGTCGCTTCGAGTGCTATCTCATCATCATCTCATCATCTCATCGAGTCATCGAGGAGTGTTTTACCGTTGCTGCCAGCGGCCCATGCGGCCTCCTGCGCGTCCGCCCATGCGACCGGCGGCCGGCGTTCCGTCGAGGTTGTCACACGCGCCGTCGCCGTCGGCATCGGTCCAACCGGCGCCATTACCTGCGCCTCGCGGCGCGAACGGCTGGTTGAACATGGACTGCACCTGGGCACGCATCGTCACCAACATCTGGTCGGCCTGCGCCTGCGTGATCGTGCCTGCCGTCACCAGGTCAGCCAGGTGCTCGGCGCGGGGCGCCAGAACGGCGTCCACAATCGTATCGAGCGCCACATTGTGCGCTGCGGCCACCTGCGCCACACTCTTGGGGCCATCTTGCAGTTCAGCAATCAGATCGGTGCGTTCCATGTCAAGGACATCTGCCACCACGACCAGGGCAGAGTTGTCAGGCCCGCCCCAGGCGCCGCGCATTCCCGCACCGCCCATCATGCCGCCCATGCGGCCCACACCGTAGCCGTTGCCGGCGCCCGGCGCCGGCGGGGTTACTGTTTGTGCCATCGCCGCCCCGGCTACAACCAGGGTTGCCATCACCGCCACCAGGGCGGCCACGACGAAAAGTCGTTTGGTATTCATCGTAATTCGTGTCTCCATTTCTGTGTTAGTCTGCTACCTTGATGCTCCGAGACCTGGATGCCGGTCCGATGCTCTGCATTTCCTTGCTGCCTGACCGGTCTGTCTCTCGTCTCATCTGGTCTCATGATAACCCGCAGATGTGGAGATGTTGTGAAGGAGATATGCGAAGGCGATGAATCCCTCTCGGTTCAATCGGGGGGATGAACGGCATCTGTCAGGCGCGCCGCCTGCTGGAAGTCGCGCTCGATCTGCGCCGGGTCGAAATGCTCCGGCAGACCTGGGATTGCCTCACCCGTGGAGATGAAAATCAAGATAGCAAAGGCCGCCAGGGCTTCGTCGCCCGTGAAATTGCAGTGTCCATAGCGAAAGATGGGCATCTGCACCAACTGTCCCCGCCCACTGGTTTGTACCTTGTCGCGGTACAAGAACTGATGCCAGAAGGGGATCACTTCATCGCCCGTGGTGTGCAACGTCACCATCGGCACTGTCAAGCGACCGGTGGTTTGATACGCATTCAACGCCGCCAACGCAACCGGGGCGGCGCGGAAGCGCTGCACGCGCTGATTGAGCAGTGGGTCGTTCAAGGAGCCGCGGTAGATGCGCGTGCGGTTGCCAAACGGATTGCCACCCAATTTCTCCCGCGCATCGTTGGTGGCAAAGGCATTGTACCACAGCACGTTGACCGTGGTTGAGATCATCGAACTCATGCTGAACAACTGCGTGGCCGCGCGCGAGGTGCTCATCAGTTGCAGGGCCAGGCGTGGATTGGCCCGCACCTGCTGCGTAATCGCGGGCACGTAGGTGGTCTGCCAGTTGTCAATGACGGCTGGCGGAATAGCGATAGGCGAGGGGGGCAGCACAGCGGGAAAGAAATAGTCGAACAGGACACGAAAATCGCCCAGGTAGTCGGTCTGTTTCTTGAAATCGCCAATGGGGCCGCAGGCTGACAGCGCGCCGGTGAGCAGCTCAGGATGCCGTTCGGCCATCAGCGCGGTGACGATGCCGCCCTCCGAGGCGCCGCTCATGTAGGTGTGGGTCGGCGCCTGGCCGGCCACTCCCGGAAAAGCCGCAAGCAGCTCAACCACGTCATCCACGCCGCTGACAATGGCCAGGCCATTGGTGCGATAGCTGGTGGTGGCAAAGGCGTAACCCAGACTCTGCACCAGGTCGGGCAGGTAAGTCTCGCCCAGGTACAGATTGTAGAAGGCGAGCGGTTCATTGAACG
Source organism: Candidatus Amarolinea dominans (assembly GCF_016704685.1). Classification (NCBI taxonomy): domain Bacteria; kingdom Bacillati; phylum Chloroflexota; class Caldilineae; order Caldilineales; family Candidatus Amarolineaceae; genus Candidatus Amarolinea; species Candidatus Amarolinea dominans. Next base: position 82,876 of record NZ_JADIZS010000021.1, on the reverse strand, counting down.
CCACATAGCCGTGCGCCCAGATCAACAGGTCGCCGTTCCAGCCCGTGGTGGGCACGCAGATCAACGATAGGGCGCCGCCGGGCAGCACGCCTTCCTGGCAGCCGTGCGGCAGGGTCGGGGCGACCCGCACATCGGCAAAATCAGGCTGGGACAGGGCGCTGGCGGGGTGCGTGGCTGCCGCGGGCAGCACGCCTGCGGTCACCAGCACAAGGGCGAGGGTGACGATTAAGCTGAATCTACGCATGCAAGAACCTCCTGAACGGGTTGAATGACGGGGGTGTCTTTTTCCGACGGCGTTGTCACGCCGGAGGCGTGACCTACGGGGTGGGGACCTCTTTTCAGCGGGACACCGATGGCAGATAGACGCGCCCACTGCCGCCGTAGTTGATCGGCAGGTCGGCGCCCTGCACGATGTTGAACGGGGTGTAGCCGGTATAGCCGGGAAAGACCTGCCCCAGGTTCGGGTTGGCCAGGCGGCGCACCAGGATTTCGCTCAACACCCGGCGGTAATCGGTCGTGATCGCCAGGTCGGTGCCCTGGTCGAGCGCGCCTGGCTCCAGGCCTGGCCAGGGGTTGGCGTAGACTGTGCCGCCGTTGACGTGTCCGCCCAATACCAGCATGACGTTGCCATGGCCATGATCGGTGCCATGATCGGCATTCTCACGCAGGCGGCGGCCAAATTCGCTCATGACCACCACGGTCAGCCGATTGGTGAAATTGGTGAGATCAGTATACAACGCATACAGCCCACGCGCCAATGAGTCTACCATGGTCGCGAAGTAACCTTGCCCCTCATCGCCCTGGCTCTCGTGCGTATCCCAACCGCCCAGGTCAGCCGTAGCTACCTGCAGACCCAGGCCCAGTTTGACCATCTGGGCGACGGTCATCAGCGCATCGCCAAAGTCGTTCTGCGGATAGACGGCGCCGAATTCCGGTTCATAGTCGCCGGGATTTGCCGATTCCACCACATCCAGCGCGTTCAGGGTTTGCATACCGGCCTCGTGCAGCCAGGTGTCGCCGTTGTAGGCGTGGCGCAGCGCGCGGCGCTGACTGTCCAGGTAGTACCAGTGGCCGGGCAGGCCAAAGCGTCGCGGATCGGGGATGGCAACGGCCAGCGGGCTGGCGAGCAGCGAGCCTGGGATCAACGACGCCACCGCAATGACCGGCAAGGGGCCGCTGCTGTTGGTGCTCAGCAGGTGGCGCGTGAGCCAGCCGCTGTTCGTGTTTCTGGCGCCCGGGGTGCCGCGCTCCATGTAGTCCATCGCGTCGAAGTGCGAACGGGTATCGCTGGTCAGCCCGGCCGCGTGAACCACGGCCAGGTGCTGCTGTTGAAAGAGCTCGGCCAGCGGCGCGGCCGTCGGGTGCAGGCCAAACTGCCCATCCAGGTCCAGGGCGGCATTCGGTCCGCTGCCGGGCGCGGCCAGGCGTATGTTGGGTCGCAGATCGTTGTAGTTGGCATCGCCATAAGGCGCCACCAGGCTCAAGCCATCTACGCCGCCGCGCAAGAAGATCGCTACCAGAATTTCGTCGCTGGACGTCGAACCTGGCCGGGCAAACGCCAACTGGGTCAGGCGACCGCCTGCCAGGGACGCCACGGCCGCGGAGCAGCCGGTGAGAAACTGTCGTCGCGAAAGTGCCATGATGTGCTCCTTGTGTGAGAAGCCAGGAGTTCAAGCCGCGAAGTCCTGGTGCGCTACGCTCAACGCCACTGGAAATCGGGGAACATGATGATCAACTCGACGAGGCGCGGCACGCGTTCGTCAATCAGCTCCTGCGAAAGGTCGTATTCGGGATTGCGACCCTGCGCCACGAACTCGATCAGCTCCTGGCGGTCGTCAGTACCCATGGCGCGACCCAGCAGGCGTGCAATCCAAAAGTCGCAGATGGCGATCGGTGTGCGGATGTTGCCCGGCATCTGGCTCAACAGGTCGGCGGAGATGTCGTCGAGCCAGCCTTCCAGGCAGTAGGTCAGGATCGTCCAGCGTCCGAGCATGACATTGGTGCCGGTCCAGGCTTCGTGCCGGTCGGGATAGCCATTGGGCGGCGGCCACTCGAAGAGCGCTTGCCCCAGTTGTGCAAAGGTCCATTGAAAGCCATCGCTCCAGGCCCACTCGGCATCCACGGCGCGCAGCGCGGACGCGACGAACTCGAAGGGCCGTTTGACCTTTTCGCCCCAGGTGTTGGCAAATTCGTTGGAAGTGAGAATGGTCTGCAGCACGCGCTTGATCTGATCCGGCGCCTGCTGGTTGGCGGTCCAAACGGCGACCGCGGCATCTATTACGGCCTGCGGCGGGTTGTCTGCGATGAAGCGCCGACAGAGCTTGGTGCAGAGGTAACGCGCGGTGGCCGGGTGGCCGGCGACGGCGTCGAGCACGGCGCGGCCATCCTCCAGCGCGGGCCGGTCGTTGCGTAGATGGAGACCGAGCACTGTCTTTTGGAAACGATCGTGCCAGGGCGTGTAGGTGAAAAACTCGCCTGTGTTACCCACCTCGGGGTCATAGTCGTCATCGCGCACCCGCCAGCCGGTGAAGGCGCGGGCGGCTTCGTACACGTCATTATCAACGTAGGCCGTGGGATTGCCGGTGCTGTAACCGGGCACGGCCGCCTGGTCCAAGGGACCGAGGTAGTTTTCGACGCCCAGGGTGTGCAGTTCGAACAGTTCACGCGCCCAGTTTTCATTGGGGCCGTCATCCGAGCTGAACGCATTGTCGAGGTAGTAGAGCATGGCCGGGCTGGTCGCTACGGCTTCGAGCATCTGACGGAAGTTGCCCAGTGCATTGGCACGGATCACATCGCGATCATAATGCACGAAAACGGAGACCACGCCATCATGCCAGCCAAACAGGTTGAAGTGATTGTGCCAGAAGTCAGCCAGGACCTCGAAGAACTGACGTTTGCTGTAGAGCGCCCGAATCCAGGTGGCCTGAACGGTCTCCCGAAACGGTAGGGAGAATGTGTCGTAGTCATCGGCCAGGGTGTGATCGGTCCACAACTGGGTCAGCGGCTTGGCGAGAGAAACAAAATTCTGCGCAGCCAGGCGCTGGTCGCAGTCGCCATCGGCAATGGCGGCCGGGTTCAACTGCTGCGCCAGGTACGCGCTGAAGCGCGCGGCCGGCGTGCTGCCCAGTGCATTGTAGGCGGCCCAGTCGGGGGGCCGCGCGCCGAAGCCGAGACGGTTGAGCACGATGACATTGAGCGGCGCCAGCTCTGGCGCGGTGTCGGTGCGCAAGGGCAGATCGGGGCGCTCGGCCATGCGCTGCACGCGGGGGAAGGGAGGTGTCTTCCCAACCCAGGGCGCAGGCGCTACGCCGGCCAGCAGGCTGCCGGCGACGACGAGGGAACCATCCTGCAAGAATTGGCGGCGTGTCACGTTCACGGCATTTCCTCCTACGGTGTCATTGTCCAGCGATCAGCCATAATTTGCAGATCCGCGACGGTCATCTGGCCGTCGTTGTTCAGGTCATAGGTTGCACAGGCGCCGCTGACATCGCCATTGGCAAAGCAGTTGACCGCGTTCTGCATCTGCTCCACGTGGGTTGGCCCAAAGTTGATCGGCAGATCCGGGCCTTGCACGACACCGAGGGGGGTGTAGTTCAGGTAGCCGGGGAAAATCTCGCCCAGGTTGGGATTGCCCATGCGGCGCACCAGGATCTCGCTCAGAATGCGGCGATAATCGGTGGTGATGGCAAGATCGGTGCCGTTGTCCAGGTTGGCCGGATCCAGGCCGGGCCAGGGCGCGGCGTAGACCTGTCCGCCGTTGACATGACCGCCGAGCAGAAGCATGACGTTGCCATGCCCATGATCGGTGCCCCGGTTGCCATTTTCACGCAGGCGCCGGCCAAATTCGCTCATCACTGCGATGGTCACCCGCTGCGTGTAGTTAGTCAGATCGGTGTACAACGCGGCCATGCCGTTGGCGAGCGTCTGTATCTGCCCGGCGAAGTAGCCGGCGCCGGCATCGCCCTGGTACTCATGCGTGTCCCAGCCGCCGTAGTCCGCGGCGGCCACGGTGAGACCCACGTCCAGTTTGATCATCTGGGCGATCGTCATCAGCGCGGTGCCAAAGCTGTTGGTGGGATAGACGGCGCCGAACTCCGGCACATAATCGCCCGGATTCGCCACTTCGACGATATCGAGCGCGTTGAGCGCCTGTTCGCCGGCCTGATGCAGCCATGAATCGCCGTTGTAGAGGTGACGCATGGCCAGGCGCTGGCCGTCCGTCCATCGCCAGTGACCATCCAGGCCGAAATCGTCAGGGTCGGTCATCGCGACGGCCTGCGTGCTGCTCAGGAACGAGGCAGGCAGCAGCGAGCTGGCAGCAATGGCCGGCAGCGCACCGCTGGCGCCGCCAGAGACCAGGTGCCGGGTCAACCAGCCGGAGGCCATGCTGCGCGAGCCGGGCGTGCCGCGCTCCATGTAATCCATGGCATCGAAGTGCGAGCGGGTGTCGCTGGTCAATCCACAGGCGTGAACTACCGCCAGTTTCTGCTGCTGATACAGATCGCGCAGCGGCGCGGCCAGGGCATGGCAGCCGAACTGTCCGTCCAGGTCGAGCGCCGCGTTGGCGCCGCTGCCGGGCGCGGGCAGGCGGATGTTGGGGCGCAGGTCGTTGTAGTTCTGGTCGTTGTAGGGCGCCACCAGGCTGAGCCCGTCCATGCCGCCGCGCAGGAAGATGACTACCAGAACCTCATCGGTCAGTTGGCGGTACGGGTTGGCAAACGCCATCTTGGTCAAACGTCCGCCGGCCAGGGCCGCAATGGCGGCCGAGCAGCCGGCCAGGAAATTTCGTCGTGTGAGTGCCATGTTTGCTCCTATCGCCATTGAAAGTCAGGCGTTCTCATGATGAGTTCCACGAGCCGCGGGGTGCGCTCGGTGATCTCTTCGGCGGACAGGGGCAGGTCGGGGTTGCGCCCCTGGCTGATGAAATCCACCAGGCGGGAACGGTCTTCGGCATCCAGCGGACGACCGAGGATGCGCTGAATCCAGAAGTCGGTGATGGCGTTCGAGGTAACCGTGCCGGGCGGCATCTGCCCCAAGATGTCAATCGTGGTGCTGTCCACGTTGCCGGCTACCAGGTGGTAGGCGATGTTCCAGCGGTAGACCATGACGTTGGTGCCGGTCCAGATGTCATGCACGTCCGGGTAGCCGTTGGGCGGGGTCCATTCGAACAATTTTTGCCCCATCAGCCCGTAGGTCCAGAAGAAGTCATCGTTGGGCACGAACTCGGCCGCGGTGGCGCGCAGCATGGAAGCGGTCAGCTCGAACGGTCGTTTGACCTTCTGTCCCCAGGCGTCGGCAAACTCCGGGGAGAGAACGATGGTTTCGACCACCCGCTTGAGCTGATCGGGCGCCTGTTGATGGGTGGTCCAGGTTGCCACCGCGGCGTCTATGACCGCCTGGGGCGGGTCGTCGGCAATCAAGCGGCGGCACAGTTTGGTGCAGACATGGCGTGCGGTGCCGGGATGCGCGGCCGCGGCATCGAGCACTGCGCGGCCATCTTCCAGCGCCGGGCGATCGTTGAGCAGGTGGCGGCCCAGTACAGTCTTTTGGAAGCGGTCGTGCCAGGGTTGGTAGGTGAAGAACTCGCCGGTGTTGCCGAAACTGGAGCTGTTGCGCACAGTCCAGCCGGTGAAGGCTCGCGCGGACTCGTACACGTCGTTGTCCACGTAGCCGATGGGGTTGTTGGGGTAGCCGGGCACCTGCGTCTGCTGCATGGAGCCGAGATAGTTCTCCGCGCCCAGGGTGTGCAGCTCGAACAGCTCGCGCGCCCAGTTTTCATTCGGTCCGGCGTTGCTGCTGTAGACGTTGTCCAGGTAGTAGAGCATGGCCGTGCTGGTCGCAACTGATTCCAGGAAGGTGCGGAAATTGCCCAGCACATTGGCGCGGATGACATCCCGGTCGTAGTGGATCCAGACCGGCAGGACATCGTAGTGCCAGCCGTAGATGTTGAAATGATTGTGCCAGAAGTCGGTCAGCACCTCGAACAACTGGCGTTTGCTGTAGACGGCCTTGAGCCAGGTGACGCGACGCCCCTCGTTGAAGGGCTGGCTGCGCACGGTGTAGTTGGCTGCGTTGACGCGGTGATCGAGCCACAGTTGTTGTAGCGTCTTGTTGAGCGTGGTGAAGCCCTGCGCGGCGATGCGGGCCTCGCAGGCGCTGTCGTCCAGGCTGCCGGGGTTGAGCTGTTGGGCGACGAAATTCGTCAGGCGTTCGGTGGGTGTGCTGCCCAGCGCCTCGAACGCGGCCCAATCCGTGGGGTGAGGGCCGAACATCAGGCGGTTGAGAGCAATCACATTGAGAGGCGGCAAGTCGGGTGTGGTGCCGATGCGACGCGGCAGGTCCACATGTTGGTGCATCGCGCGCACCCGTGGGTAGGGTGGCGCATCGGCCAGGGCTGGCGATAACTCGGCCAGGGCAGCGCCGGTCACGGCTAACGCCCCGGTCTTCAGGAAGGTACGACGTGAGATGTCCATAGGCAACCTCGAATCACAGGCAAGAACAGGATTAGGAATGAGAATTAAATAAGTGTCCGCTTTGGTGCTGTCTGTATGCTCAGAATTTGCTCGGAACTGGACAGTTAAAAAATTCTCATTCCTTAGAACAATGGGATGCGTGGGCGCCGCGTTTGCTGGGGTCATGATGCCACGCGCCAGAACGCCAAATCTCAGCGGGGGGCGATCATCGCCGGTGAGTCTGCGCTTGCACCAGGGTGGCGCTGCGTCAGACCTGCGAATCGGGTGTTCTGTTGTCGCGAAGTTGGCGTACGGTGGCAATAGGCCCAGTGTACCGCGAACGGGCACTTTGCGCCAATCGGCCCTTTGGCCCTCGTGGGCGCGTTTGGTTCACCCTGACAGACATGGTACAATGCAATGCAATGTAGTGCAATGCACTGCAATGTTGCAATGTAGCAATGTAGCACAGTGCAGTGCAGCGCATTGCTGATGCAGCATGGCAAAATATACTGCAAGCGGGAATAGATTTCACTTTTCTGCCGAAGGAAACAGGCGCAATTTGTGCCCGCTTGCAGTATAGTTGATCGGCCACCTGTTCCAGGTTTCTGAGCGAAGACGGACATGACCTCCAACCAAGACAACATCATCACGACCTTGCGTGACCGCCGGAGCATCGAGGCCGAGATACGCCTGCTCACCCAGGCGCACGGTGAACTGGATCTGCGTACCCGCGCCCGCCACATCGCCCGCCAGGGCAACCAGGTGCTGCCCACCCTGCTGACCATGCTCGGCACCAATGACCCGCAGATGCGGGGCGGCCTGGGGCAGGTGGCGGCCGCGCTGCAGGCTGACGGTGCGCCGGTCGTCGAGGCCCTGGCCGCGTTGGCCCAGGATACGCGCCAGCCTGACCAGGTGCGCATCACCGCGATCACCATCCTGGAACGCTTTCTGGGGCAGAAGCCTGACGAAACCCTGTACGCCACCCTCTCCGACCCGCGGGCCATCATGCTCAGCTCCGTGCGCGAAATGTTGATCGCCGCGCAGCAGTCGGAGTATGTCTACATCGAGTATGTGCAGCAGCTCGAAACCCAACCGCTGGAGGTGGTGCTCGACCTCATCAACAGCCTTGACGCCATTGAACCGGAGGAGCGCCTGGTGCTCTTGCGCCTGCTGGCGCAAGATAGCCGCGATGTCGTGGCGGCGCAGGCCGTGCATGCCCTGAGCCGCATCCGCCGGCCGGCAGCCATCACGACCCTGCGCCACCTGCTGCCCACGGTATCGGTGGCCTCGCGCGCCCTGGTGGAACGCAGTCTGCGCAAGCTGACGCTGGCCGGCGTCAGCGCCGAACCCGCACCGTCCCCCGGCCGCGGCTGGCGTGCGCTTGTCAGCGGCATTGACGGCGATGGCTATCGGGCCGTCTGGTTTGTTGCGCCGGCGCCCGCGCCGGTCATCAGTCTGTACAAACCTGGCGAAGTGACCTTCCTGGGCGCGCTGCTTAGTGATGCCAACGGCGTGCGTTTGTCCTTTGCCAACGCCAGCATGCCTGCGGTGCGCATCCCCGCGCCGCACTTGGCCGGTACCTTCTGCGAACTACTCATTCCGCGTAGTGAACAGCCCCTGCGCCTGCTCGAAGCCCCCTTCGATTATGGCCGCAGCCTGGTAGCTGCCGCTGTGCAGGCCAATTACGAACAGCAGACGCCGATCCCGCATGAGTTTCGGCTGCTCAACCCACTGATCTGGCAGTTTGGCGAACCCGGGTCGCCGCCGCCTGATCTGCCGCCCCTGGCCGCCGATCTCGCCATTGCCAACTTGCGCCAGCAGTCGCGGGCACTGCTCGATCATCGGGCCTTCAGCTCCTGGTTTACGCACAGCGAGGCCGCCTATGACCTGGCTGAACGCCTGCTCGATAATCGCCGCCCAGCCTTTCCCACGGTTGACATGCTGCTGCAAGAACTGGTGACGCGCGAATTCAGCGCGACCAGCTTCATCGTCTACCGCCGTCGCTTGCTGGGCATGGTGCCCTGGTTGGCCCTGGCCGGTGACCTGGCCGCGGCCGCGCTGGCACGCCACCTGGCCGCCAGCCTGCAACCGCCAGCCGATTTGACCCACGCGTTCCTGCTGGAGCTGGCGCGGGCCGGCGTGGAACGCGCCATGAGCAACCTGCGCGCGGGCTTTGATCTGCGCAGTGTCGCATTTTAGCTGCGCAGGAGCGTGCGCTGTCTTCTCGGTTTTGATGAAAAGGAGTATCATATCATCTGTAGCCTCACCCGTGTCTCATTTCGATCAGTCGGAATCAACTTGCACAAGGAGGATGTAAATGCCATTCGTTAGACGTGCGTTCCATTGGGCGTGGCGAGCGCTGTTCCTTGAACAGGACGTATACGAGGACATGCGCGACGACGACAATCCGTTCGTCGAGGGATTGTTCATTGTCGTTGTCATCAGTGTCGCCATCGCATTATTCAGCCTGGTCGGCACGGCGCTGGCCAGAGCAGCCACGCCAGACCTGCAAGCCATGAAACAAACCGTGTTGAACGGCTTGCGCAGTATGCCGTGGTTCGATCAGATGCTCCAGGCTGGCGGACAGCAGGCGCTGGACATGTTCAACCAGTTCTATGACCTCGGCTGGCAGATTTTCCCGCGCCTGGCCGGCTACCCCGACATCGGCAATGCCGCGCTCAATCTCGTGCTCCTGCCTGTCACCATGATTCTGCTGTGGCTCCTGTGGGGCGTCGTCGCTCATGTCGTGGCACGGCTGTTGGGCGGCAAGGGCACGCTGAGTCAAACCCTGGGCGCCACAGCGTTGGCCGAAGCGCCGCAGCTCCTGAGCCTGGTCACCGTGATTCCCTTCGTCGTGGTCGGCGGTGTCATCGGCACCTGGCGCATGCTCTGTCGCTACACGGCGCTCAAAACCGTGCATGGCTTGAGTTGGCCGCGTGCTGTCGCGGCCACGCTTCTGCCAGGCATCCTGTTCGGTATTCTCATCGCCGTGCTTGGCTTCATCTTCAGCACACTGCTTATGGGCCTCGTGGCCGGAGGGATAGCACAATGACAACCGATATGAACAGCGCCGTTGACCGCGGCTTTGGTCGTGTCAAGTGGCTCAAGTTGCTGGGCGACATCCTGACGCTCAAGACCGACGCCTTTGTGCGCTTCCGTGATCATGTGGATGGCATGCGCTATGCCATTGGTCTCCTCATCGTCGTCAGCCTGATTGCCGGCAGCCTCAGCTTTCTGTGGCAAGCGGTCCGCAATCCGGCGGCTGACATGCAGAGCGTGCGCGACACCTTCGATCAGGTGCTCGCACAGATGCAGAACGCTGGCGGCATCCCAGCAGGGGGTTTGTCCCTGGTGCGCGAGCAGTTCGAAAGCGTCATGGGCATTGTCGAAGGGATCGTGGGGTTGCCCACTCCACTGCCGCAGCCGATCAGTCATTTCCTGGAGGCCCTGGGCCAATGGTTATCATCGCCGTTTGCGCGACTTGGCGCCTGGCTGAGCTATGGCATCTGGGTTTTGCTCCTGGCGCGGCTGCTGTTGGGCGCCAAAGGCAGTCTGCGCGATTTTCTCGCCACCACGCCGCTCTACAGCGTGCCGCAGTTGTTCACCATCCTGGCGCTGGTACCCTGCTTGGGCAGCCTGCTCGGTATCGTTGCCACCGTCTGGGGCTGGCTCATCTACACCAAGGCGACGGCTGTCAGCCTGGGCTGGGTGCAACAGCGCGTGGGCGCCGACGGCCTGGTCATTGGCGAAGAAACCCAGTGGGGACGCGCGCTCGTCGCCGTTTTCCTGCCGGCGATCTTGCTCTTCGTCCTGATCTTCCTGGCGGCCCTGGTCATCATCATGCTGACCGCCTTGTCCAGCAACGGCGGTCGTTAGCGAATCAGAAACCCGGCGAGAAACCGGGCTTCTGTCAGAAACCGGGTTTCTACGAGAAACCCGGTTTCTGATCGGATCCCCAGCGCGAAAAAATCATGCCTGAACTATTCAACGTGCAGACGCCGGCCGCTGCCTGGCGGCTTTTCCTTCGACATCTCCCGATCCGGATCACGACCGCAACCATCGAAGTGGCCGCGGCGTTGGATCGCGTGCTGGCCGAAACCGTCATTGCGCCGCACGATCTGCCCAGTTTCGCCCGCTCCACGGTGGACGGCTACGCGGTGTTGGCCGCGGACACCTTTGGCGCCTCGGCCAGCCTCCCCGCCTATCTCAGCGTCATCGGTGAAACCGCCATGGGGCAAGCGGCCAGCCTGGCGATTGATTCCGGCGCCTGCACCATCGTACACACCGGCGGCATGATCCCGCCAGGCGCCGACGCGGTCGTGATGGTTGAGCATACCGAGAGGGTGCAGCCTCCACGCGCGCTGGCCGTCGCGGCCGACAACCCATCTTCCATCCGCACTTCCCGCACACCATCGAAGTCCTGCGCCCGCTGGCGCCCGGTCAAAATGTCATTCAGGTCGGCGAAGATGTGCGCCAGGGCGAGATCGTGCTGGCCGCGGGCCGGCGCCTGCGCCCGGCCGACCTGGGCGGACTGCTGGCGGTTGGCATCACGCAGGTCAAGGTGGCGCAACCGCCGCGCGTGGCCATCCTCTCGCAGGGCGATGAAGTGGTGCCGCCCACGCAGACCCCAGGACCTGGTCAGATTCGGGATATCAACAGCTACACCCTGGCCGCGCTGACTCGTCGCGCCGGCGCCGAGCCGATCCTGATGGGCGTTGCGCCCGACCAACTTGGAGCCTTGAGCGCCCTGGCCCGCCAGGCGTTTGCCCAGGCCGATGTGGTCGTCATCTCGGCTGGCAGCTCGGTCAGCGTGCGCGACATGACCGCGGAAGTGATAGCAACCCTGGGACAGCCCGGCATCCTGGTGCATGGCCTCAGCGTGCGCCCCGGCAAGCCCACCATCCTGGCAGTTTGCGACGGCAAGCCGGTTTTTGGACTGCCCGGCAACCCGGTCAGCGCGATGGTGATTTTCGACCTGGTGGTCGCGCCGACCCTGCGCCTGCTGCAGGGCGAAGAAGGACCGCCGCGGCGTATCGTCATGGCGCGCCTGGCCCGCCCCATCGCTTCGGTGACAGGACGCGAGGATTACGTGCCGGTACGCCTGGAGCAGCGAGGCAACGAGCGCTGGGCGGCGCCGGTGTTTGGTAAATCAAACCTCATCTACACGCTGCTGCAGGCCGATGGCACCGTGCGCGTGGCGCTGGACAGCAACGGCATCGGCGAGGCCGAGTGGGTCGAGGTCCTGCAATGACTGAACTGCCGGACACGTTGGAAGCACCACGTTTTATCATGCCGTTCAGCGGGCAGCCGCTGCCCATGTTCGACATGCCACGCGGGCAGCGCCGCCTGCAGCGGCTGCTCGACGCGTGCGACAATAGCCAGCGGCTCGTCATCCTGACCCACAACGACCCCGACCCCGATGCGCTGGCCAGCGCCTGGGCCTTACAGACCGTGCTGAGCGCCCGACTCCACATCACCCCTGGCATCGTCTACGGCGGCATGATCGGCCGCGCAGAAAACCGAGCCCTGGTTGCCAACCTGGAGATGCACCTGACCCAGGTGGACAAGATCAACTGGGATGATGTTGACGCCATTGCCCTGATTGACACCCAGGTTGGCGCTTCCAATCATGTACGGCCAGCGAATTTGCCGGTCGTCGCCGTGTTCGACCATCACCCCTTGCGCCGGGGTAAGCGCCAGGCGCGCTACCGCGATGTACGGCCGTGCTACGGCGCCACCTCTACCATTCTGACCGAGTACCTGGTGGCGGCCGAGATTCGACCCCACAGCCAGTTGGCGACGGCGCTCTTCTACGGCATCAAAACCGACACGCGTGGCCTGGCCCGCGACGCCTGCGATTGTGACGCCTGGGCCTACATGGTGCTCCTCCCCCTGATTGACCCCAAGTTGCTGGCGAAGATCGAGCAGGCACGCGTGCCGCGCAGCTACTTCAAGGCGTTCAATGACACCCTGGCGCGGACCGTGTTGTATGACCGCGTGGCGCTGGCCAGCCTGGGGCCGATGGAGCGCCCAGACATGGCCGCGGAGATGGCCGACATTCTGGCCCGACTGGAGGGCACCGATTGGGTCATTTGTTGGGGGCGCTACCAAAACCAGGTGGTGATGGCGGTACGCACCCAGTTGGCGGAGGCCAATGCGGCGCGCATGGTGCGCCAGGTCGTGGGTGAGATGGGCGGCACGGGCGGCCACGCGCACATGGCCGGCGGGCGCATTCCGTATGGCAATGATCCGGAGCGCGTGGAAGAAGAATTGCGCAAGCGCTTCCTGCGGGAACTCAATGTCGCCACGGCCACCGCGCAGCCGCTCATCACCTGACCCGATCACCTTACACGGCGCTGGCCAGCTACACCTATGATGCGGACGGCAACACGGCGGGCGGACTTTTGCCACGAATTACACGAATTGACACGAAAGCAGAAGTTCGATTCGTGCAAATTAGTGAAATTCGTGGCAGAGAAAACGGGGCGGATGATATTAGGAGCGTCGCCAGAATGACCAGGCGACGCCGCGCTGTGGGGCAAAGAGGAAGATCAGGATGAAGATAATGGTGGCGGTCAGGATGATGGCGGCGCCGGAGGCCACGTTCAGGTAGTAGCTGAGATACAGCCCGGCCAGGCTGGAGAAGGCGCCGATCACAGCCGAGACGATCATCATCATACGCAGGCGCCGAGTCAGCAGGTAGGCCGAGGCGGCCGGCGTAACCAGCATGGCTGCTACCAGTCCCACGCCAACCGTCTGCATCGAAACCACGACCGTGAGCGCCAGCAGGATCAACATGGCATAGCGCAGGAGTTCAGCGGGGAGGCGCAGCGTCGCGGCCAACACCGGGTCGAAGGAGATGACCAGGAAGGGACGATAGAGCACCACCACCGTGCCGAGGATGAGTGCGGTCAGGCCGGCTGTCAGCCAGAGGTCGGCCGGGCTGACACCGAGCACATTGCCGAACAGGATGTGAGTCAGATCCACGGCGTAGGTCTTGATGGAACTGATGAGCATGACGCCCAACGACAGCGCGGCCGCAAACATGATGCCGATCGCCGTATCTTCCTTGATCGTGCCCTGACGCGAGAAAGCGCCGATGCCAAGTGCCACCAGCACCGCAGCCACCAGCGCACCTACGGTCAAGTTACCATCGAGGAGATACGCCACAGCGACGCCAGGCAGAATGGCATGCGCCATGGCATCGCCCAGGAAAGCCATGGAGCGCAAGACCACGTAACAGCCGATCACCGCGCATAGGATGCCCACCATCACCGCAGCCAGCAAGCCCCGCTGCATGAATCCATAGGCCAGCGGCGTCAAGAGCCATTCGATCATCTCAGTTCTCGATTTCGGCGCGGCGCCGCGTTGCCTGACTGGCCGGCAGATTGCCGTGGCGCAGGCGCCGTGGTGGATTTTGGGGGCGCCACCATGACCGTTTCGTCCTCCGGGCAGCAGTGGTCTACCACGGCCACCCCCTCTGGCAACATGAGCACCTGGCCGCCGAAGGCTTCGGCCAGGCGCTGCGTGGTGAACACCTGCGCCGGCGGGCCAAAGGCGATTAGACGCTGGTTGAGGAGCAGCACCATCTCGAAACGGCTGGCGGCCAGGGCCAGGTCGTGCGTGGAAATCAACACCGTCACCTGCTGGGCGCGCAGACGATTGAGCAGAGCCAGGGTAGATTCCTGCGTCGCCATGTCAACGCCGGTGAACGGCTCATCCATGAGCAGGATGTGCGGCTCCTGGGCCAGGGCGTGCCAGGAAGGCACGCTGCTGTTGACCGCCTGAAAGCTCGCCAATGGCACGGCCGGCCAGCGCTGCAATGCCCATCGCGTCCAGGGCACGCGTCACCGCGGCGCGATCGGCGGCGTTGGGGCGGCGCAGCCAGCCCTGACGGCCATAGCGGCCCATCATCACCACGTCGGCCACGGTGACAGGAAAGCGCCAGTCAACCTCTTCGCGCTGCGGCACATAGGCGACGCAGTCCTGATGCACGCCCAGCGGCTGGCCGTGGATCAAGATGCGGCCATTGCGCAGGGGCAGCAGGCCCACCAATGCCTTGAACAGGGTTGACTTGCCCGCCCCGTTTGGCCCCACCACGGCCACCTGCGCGCCGTGGGGCACCTGGAAGGAGAGGTCACGCAAGGCCGGCCGGCCGTCGAAGCCGACCGTGATGCCGTCTACATCCAGGCGTGCCGGTGCGTCAGGGCGGGGTATGGCGGTCTCAAGTGCGGGGGGCATACTCAGGGTATCAATCACGTCGGGCCTCGCTTCTTTCAACGCGGTCATCGGTGGCTATCAAGAGAGTCTTATTTCAATGCTGCCACGATGGTACGCGTATTGTGCTTCATCATCTCGATGTAGGTAGCGCCTTCTCCGCCAGGGGCGCTGAGCGAATGGCTGAGCAGGCCGGTGACGACGCTGGCGCCGGTTTCGGCCGCAACCTGTTCGGCCAGTTGGGGGTTGGCGCCGGTTTCCAGAAAAATGGCGCGCGCGCCCGTTGCCTTGATCTGGTCAACTAACGCGGCCAGTTGCTGCGCCGAAGGTGAGGCCCCACTGCTGACACTGGGAACGATGGCGCCAATGATCTGAAAGCCGTAGCGGTCGGCAAAATAGCCCAGGCTTTCGTGGTTGGTCACCAACTGCCGCTGTGCGATGGGCACCTGGTTGGTTTGCTCACGGATCCAGGCGTCCAGGGCCTGTAACTGGGTCACATACGCGGCCGCGTTGGCGGCATAGAGCAGGGCGCCGTCCGGGTCCACCTGGCTCAGGCCATCGCGGATATTTTCGACGTAGCGCATAACCAGGATGGGGTCGAGCCAGAAATGAGGGTCGCCTTCCTCATGCTCTGGCTCTGCGCTGTCATGGGCTTCTTCGGTTGCGGTTGGCGTGCGCGGGGTCAGGCCGTTAGCGGCTTCGATCACCACGCGCTTGCCATCCGCGTTCTGCAGCAGTTTGTCCAGGAAAGCCTCCAGCCCGACGCCGTTGGTGACCAGCACCGTGCTGGCGCTGACTTTCGCCACGTCGGCGGGCGTCGGCTCGAAGCTGTGCGGGTCCACGCCGAGCGGCATCAGGGTGTCAACCGTCAGACGGTCGCCGGCGACCTGGCGGGTGATGTCGGCCAGGAAGGTCTCCACCACCAGGACGTTGGGAGCCGCCGGCGTAGAGGAGCGAGGAGAAAGCGCCGGGCTGGGGGCACAGGCAGTGAGCAGCAGCAACGCCCACACGAGAATCAGGGGCGTTCGTTTGCTGAAGCCATCAAATTGAGACATAGTGTTCCTTGATCTCATGAAGTTAGAGAAGATGCGGACGAATATGAATCAGCGCAAAAGCACTGTATTCGGCGCTGGGCTCGTACGACTAAGCCCATCGCCTCATCGCTTGACATGGCATTGTCAAGACTGCCTGCTCATTTTGGAGTTGCAGGCAGTTTTCATGTTCTTTAGTCTAATTCATGACTGACCGGCTGTCAAATGATCGGTTTGGCGTGGGTGCATGGCGGTCTGGGGGCAGATCGGGCGACTGCAAGTCGCTGCAACGAGGTCAAAGTCCAGACCGGTGTTATACCGGGTTTGTTGTCGCCAGAAAAATATGCTATACTCCTGGAACTCACGAACGAGAGGTAGACCTAAGGAAACAGGCGCAATTCGTGCCCGCTTGCAGTACACATCCACCAGACGTGAGGAGATTATCCATGATTCATGTACGCGTCAGACTATTTGCCTCGCTGCGCGAGCGGCTTGGCCAGTCCTCCCTGACCCTGGAGTTGAACGAAGGCGCGACCGCGGCGGCTGTCCTGGCGACGCTGGCCGCGGTCGCGCCTTCGTTGGGCGAGACGAGCAATCTGGCCCTGGCTGTCAATCAACGTTATGCCACGGATGCCACACCGCTGGCCGATGGTGACGAGGTCGCGCTGCTGCCGCCTGTCAGCGGCGGTAGCGCCGCGCCGTGCTTCGAAATCACCACGGCGCCGATCTCGCTGGATGAGGTGGCGCAGCGCGTCAACGTGCCCACGCATGGCGCCATTATTCTATTTGCGGGAATCGTGCGCGGAGACTCAGACAGCGGGCAAACAGACTACCTGGAGTATGAGGCCTACACGGATATGGCCGTGGCGTGCTTTCAGCAGATTGCCGATGAGGTGGTTGCGCGCTGGCCGGCCGTGACCGGGGTAGTCATCGTTCACCGCTGTGGGCGCCTGGAGGTGGGTGAGACGAGCGTTGCCATCGCAATTGCTGCTGCGCACCGGCAGGGCGCCTTCGAGGCGTGCAGTTATGCGATCGAACGCCTCAAGGCGATTGCCCCGATCTGGAAGAAGGAAGTCGGCCCTGATGGCACCTACTGGGTGGAGGGGCCGCGGGGCGGTTGAGTAGCCTGCTGCTACGCGGTCCAGCGAGCCAACATGTTGGGGACGCGGGCGGCTGGCGGCGCTGCGGGCGAGACGTCCGCGCTGCCAGCCCGTGACGCTGTCCGGCTCGCTTTTTGACGATGGTTCGGGGGCATGGTATAATTTGGCCCGGCAAGCGCCTTAACAAACAAGAGATTGGTCAACCGTCGCTGGGGTGCGTAAGCGCCTCAGAGGAACTTCCCGACTCCCCCTGCGGTTATCCGCAGAAGGTTGCCCCACGAAACAGCAAGTGGGGGCGCCCGGCCG
Source organism: Candidatus Amarolinea dominans (assembly GCF_016704685.1). Classification (NCBI taxonomy): domain Bacteria; kingdom Bacillati; phylum Chloroflexota; class Caldilineae; order Caldilineales; family Candidatus Amarolineaceae; genus Candidatus Amarolinea; species Candidatus Amarolinea dominans. Next base: position 65,770 of record NZ_JADIZS010000021.1, on the reverse strand, counting down.
CAAGCCGGGTGACTACAACCGCAACAGAAAACATTCCCGCCAGTGCCTGGCTTGCGCCGGCACGGGTCAGGGCTGAAACGGTGGGGTAAGAGCCTACCGGCGAGGGCAGCAATGTCCTCGGCCAGGCGAGCGTGCAACCGGGAGCAAGGTGAGTGGGCCAGGCCAGCCGTCAGGCGGCTTGGTCTCATCGCAGCGGTGACGGCGATACCAGGTAACACCTGGCAAGCCAGGAACTGCCACGGAGACACTCTGCATAAGGGTGTTCTCGGTGAGAAAGATGACGGTAAACAGAATCGGGGGTATGTACCACTCTTTTGTTTTGTGAGTGCAGGCACGGTTGATTCCGTTGTCAGGTCAACGGTCTTGTGGCGCCCGTTGCTGCAAGCGGGCGTCAGCCAAGCCGACGTGGCGGAATGGCAGACGCGACAGACTTAGGATCTGTTGCCCTACGGGGTGTGGAGGTTCGAGTCCTCTCGTCGGCACAGCCAGTTTTTGATGATGGTTGCACGCACAAGGCGTGTCCAACGTCTCAAATCAGTCGGGCCCGTGGCCTAGCGGGAAGGCACCTCCTTTGCAAGGAGGGGAGCGTCGGTTCGAATCCGACCGGGTCCACCTTAAAATAGCCGGCGGCTGTGGGCAGCAGACAGGCCAAAGGCTCTTACATGAACATGCGGGCGTGGCTCAGTGGTAGAGCATCTCCTTGCCAAGGAGAGAGTCGTGGGTTCGAATCCCATCGCCCGCTCTGTGATCGTGCATGTTATGCGGGCGTGGCTCAGTGGTAGAGCATCTCCTTGCCAAGGAGAGAGTCGTGGGTTCGAATCCCATCGCCCGCTCTGCGCGATCATCGGCAAGCGTCCGGGCTTGCCGCTCAGCCGAGGTAGCTCAGTTGGTAGAGCACGTCACTGAAAATGACGGAGTCCCCAGTTCAAGTCTGGGTCTCGGCACTCAGTTTACCCATCGTGAGATCGGGGATCGTCTAATGGCAGGACAAGGGACTTTGAATCCCTGTATCGAGGTTCGAGTCCTCGTCCCCGAACCTGCAAGCGCCAGGAACCGGTGAGCCAGGTACATGGCTGGCCTCACCCGTGTCCCGGCTGTCACGATGAACGGTAAGCTTGACGTGTGCATGGTGGCCATAGCTCAATTGGCGGAGCACCTGGTTGTGGCCCAGGAGGCTGTGGGTTCAAGCCCCACTGGTCACCCACCTGAGTGGTTGAAAGCCCAGATTCGTGAAGTTATACGAATCGCGGGCTTTTTTGTTTAGTCATTTTCGTTTCACAGGGGGATGCGAGGGGAGACGAGGCGAGGTGCGACCATGGGTAACGTTCTGGTCCTTAATGCCAGCTATGAACCACTGAGTGTGGTGTCGGTAAGACGCGCCATTGTTCTGTTGCTCAAGGAAAAAGCCGAATTGGTGGAGGCGGCCGAAGCCTATCTGCGCGCCGAACAGCAGGCGTTTCGGGTGCCGCTGGTCATTCGGCTGGTCTGCTACGTGCGCATTCCCATGCATCTGTCACTGCCGCTGTCGCGACGCACCGTCATCTCCCGCGACCACTACACCTGTCAATACTGTGGCTGCCAGTTTGGCCGCAGTGATCTGACGCTCGACCACGTGGTGCCGCGCAGCCGCGGGGGCGCAACGGCCTGGGAAAATGTGGTGGCGGCCTGCCGCGGCTGCAATCAGCGCAAGGGTAATCGCACCCCCGATGAGGCCGGCTACGCGCTACTCTCCGTGCCCAGGCGTCCACGCTACATTGCGCTGACCCTGCTCAACGAGTACAGCCCTGGTCATCATAGCTCCTGGCAGAAGTATTTGTATTGAACGGCAGTCACAGAGGGTTGGCGGACGTGTGTCTCTAAAAGCGAAAGGCTCTCCGGTGAAGGAGAGCCTTTCTTTTTGGCACCGTAGCGTCTACAGGTTACCCCGAGGCGATGCTACGGTGCCGCGTGTACTACGATCACTCATGAAGCATCACCTCCTCGGAATGGGATAGCAGAAGGTTGGGACTGGCTTGGCTGCCAGCGTGCGGACATTATCGCACAGAGTTGACGATCTGTCAAGAAGTCATTTTAGCGCGGGCGCCGGACTGGCTGTCTCCAGGTCGTCGCGGCTGTCGAACCGCTGCACAGTCCACACAAAGGCTGCCAACGAGGGGCTTTGCCGGCGCAGTTGCTGCAACTGCAGCCCGATGGGGTCCACCGCGCCGACGCCGGTGGCATAGCTGCCGTGGAAGGCGAAGTAGGCCTGATTGAGCTTGCGCAGGTTGTAGCCCGCGGCCACAAACCGTTGCCGCCGCGCCTCCATGAAGGCCTCAGCCGCGGCGACGCGTCCGCTGGCCAGCAAGGCATCTACCGCCAGGCGCGTGCTGCGCATCTCAGCCCCAAAATTGAACGGCGCGGGCGTTGGCGCGGCGGGTGGCGTAGACGGCGCGGGTGGCGAGGGGCCAGACGCGGTCGGCGGCTCAGCATAGAAGCGCGCCAGCACCTGCGCGCCGATTTCGTCGCCCGCAATCGAGGCAACCGTTTCATTGATCGTGGTCAGGTCGCCATTGTCGAAGTAATGCCAACCCAACGGATGGAACACCAGGTAGGTATGCATCCACTCGTGCGCTACGGTGCTGAGCACCCAGTCCAGCGGCGCATCATTGAGCACCATCGTCGGCCAGGTGGAGAATCCGCCAATGCCCTCGACCAGTGCAGCCACCTCGCCCTGGCGCTCGACCTCATCTTCCAGACTGCTCCAGGTGGTCAGCGGTGTGTCTGGCTGCAAATAGGCGCCATAGCGGCGGCTGATCTGGTTGCGCGGCGAGACGACCAGATAGAGCGGCGGTTCAGTGAAGCTGAAGCGCACCGGCGGCCACAGCGTGTCGGCGGTCAGCAACTGTTCGGTGCTCAAGACGGCAGCCACCTGCTGCTCGATCGCGGCCTCGGCGATGGGCCGCCAGTAGGCCTGCTGGCGGCGCAGGCTGGCGATTTCCGCGTTGAGCGCCTGCACGTCAGCGCCAGGCGGCTCATTCTGGCTGAGCGCGGCCGTTATCGTGCGCTCCAGGTCGCGGATACGCTGGTTGTTGCTGAAATAGGCGCGCACGAGCGACGCCTGGTCTGCATCGTCCATGCCAGCCAGCGGCGAACGCACGGTGTCGCGCACCTTAGCCATCAGCGTGTCCACTTCCCAGCGCGCCAGGGCAAAGGCGTGCGGCGCGGCGATGCCGTCGGCGACCAGGTCGAACGCCCAATCGCTGCGTACAAAACTGGCCCGTAGGGTGAGCAGGCTGAGGCCGAGGAAAAACAGGGCACGCAGGCGCGCGCCACGTGTGCCTGCCGATTTTCTGTGTTGACGACTCATGATGAAAGAATAAGCACGACCGGCCGCAGGTGTCGGTGTCACCCTGGTGATGCGGCCGGTCGTGCCAGCTAACTTGGGTTGAGGTTGCACAGCATCGGTACAGGCGCCAGGCGCCCGCGTCCGTCTGCGGCTGTGCGTCCGGCTGTTTAGCCCTTGCTCAGGCTAATGTTGATCTCGCGCGGGCTTTCCATGTCCGCAGTGACCTCGATGCCGTCATCTGTCACCGGCCGATAGTTCTTGGCCAGGATCGCCATGCTGTACGTCTGCTCACGCGGCAGCGGCTTGTCGAGTTGATAGTTACCGCTGGTATCCGCTGTTCCTATGGCGTAGATTTTGTCCTGGGCAAAGTCCTTCGACCAATCCGCAATGGTGACACCTGGTTTCAACACAACGAAGATGGCGCCGGCAATCCCGCGCCCGGTATCCGCGTCGGCAATCATGCCGAAGATCTGCACCCCTTCATCGGTGACCACAGGCGCAGTCACACTGCCCTCACCAACGGCGAAGCTGCCGTTTTGCAGCAGGGTATCGCCCAGGTAGAGCTCCAGTTTGTAGGTGCCATCGGGCAGGGCGGACTCGCTGTAGATGCTCACCCACGTGCTGCCTTTGGCGCCCTGGCTCCAACTGTCCGATTCGCGCAGCACTTCCTGGTCATCCAGGTACCAGACGCGTGTCCATTCTGCGCCATCGGGTGTGCCGTTGAAATCCCAGAAGGCGTAGGCTTCCTGGATGCCGCTGGCGAACTGCGTGCCCGGCTTCGCCGGCTTGTTGCTCTTGTCCAAGCCCTGGGCAAAGGTAATGGCGCTCCAGGTGGTGGCGCCGGTGGGAGATGGACTGGCCGCCCCGCCAATGACAAATGAGCCGCGGAACTGCTCTTTGCCATCCACCTGCATGGTCAGGTCATATTTGCCATCGGGCAGCGGCTTGGAGTTGTTCGCCACGCTCAACCAGTCGTCGCCAGAACCGGCGCTCTTCGCCACGATCGTGTCTTCGACAACCTTCTTGCCATCCAGGGACCAGGCATAGACCAACTGCGTGCCCTTGCGGAAGTCGGCAAAGCTGAACGTGGCGTAGACCGCGGTGGCGCCGGAACTAAAGCGGCTGCCAGGGCTGACCGGGGTACCGTTGCGATCAATGGCTGTGGCAAATCTGACGTTGCTGACGCGGGCGCCGGACGCAGGCGGGGCAGTGGTGCCGTTGCCGGAGCCGCCCACATCCTTCAGCGCCGCCTGAATCAGCGGCAGCGCCAGCTTGACCGGTCGAATCAAGCTGATTTTACCAATGTCTTCGCGGTCGGAATAGCCGGCCGTCGGGATGCCGATCATTTCACCGGCGTCGTTGACGGCCAGGCCACCAGAGTTGCCGTGGTTGACTTCGGCATCGGTCTTGAACCATTCGCTTTCGCTGTCCTGATCTTCGTCCAGGAAGCCGGAAATGCGCCCCTGGGTGAAGGTGACGGTGTCGCCGCCGATACCAGGAAAGCCCAACACGCTGACCTCGTCGCCGATCTGGACATCGTCCGAGTTGCCGATCGGCACCACGGTCAGGCCCAGGTTGGCGGGCAGGGCGGCTTTTTCGTTATCCACCAGGCCAACTATTTTGAGAATGGCCACGTCGAGCTTGGGGTCGGACTGCACCACGCGTGCGGTGTAGATCCAGGTGGGCATGCCGCGCAGATTGGTTTGATTGATAGCCAGCGCGGCCACGCGTTGGGAATTGTAGAAGCGGCCCGTCTTGGTGTCGCCCACGACATGGAAATTGGTGACCACATAGCCTTTGTCCGACACGACAGTGCCAGAGCCGGTTGAGTAGCCATTCTTGCCATCCAGGGCCACCGCGACGCGCACCGTTCCCAGTAGGGCACGCTGCAGCTCGTTGCGTCCAACCGCCTGGGCCGTCCGTGGCTGCGTGGCCGTAACCAGGGTGCCAGTCAGCAGGACGACCAGGGCGAGCGCAAGGCGTGACATGATCTTCATCTTCTGCTTCATCTTCTGCTTCGTCATCGTCTGAGTCCTCCGTGTCTCGCGCTAGAACTTCAGCGCCGCCAGCGCCCGTTCGTATGTGGCCAGGTCATCGTTATAGACCGTGGCGTCCGCCTCGTAGCGCAACACATAGAGCTGGCCGTTCACCAGCATCAAGGTGTCTATTGCTTGTACAACAACCGGCAGTTGCGAGCGGCTGCTGCCCCCCACATCGGCCACATACGCGTAGCTGATCTTGACGCCGTCCGTTCCCGCCGCGCTCATCGTTTGCGATGAAAGGTTGCGGAAATGTTCGCGGCTGCTGCTCAGATCCAACGTCCACTGGATGGCCGCGTCGGACAGGGTGTTGTCGGCGGCCAGGGGCGCGCTGATAAGCGCCATGTGTGAGGGGAAGGTGGAGCCAGAGCGTGGATTGGACACGCTGAACAGGTTTTCACCGGTCGTTGTATCGGCAACCCAGTTGGTCGGATAGACGATATTGGCCGCGCCGGGAATGGTGTACGTGCTGGTTTGCGTGGTGATGACCACGCGCAGGACAAGTCCGACCAGCAGCGCGATAAGCGCGGTGATGGCCAGCGCCCAGTCGTTGCGAGCGAATTCGGCTGGCGTTGGCCCAGCCATCATCTTGACATCGGTAGACATGAATGACCTCCTTCAGGCTGCCGCTGAACTGGCGCCGAGCAGCGTTTGCGTCTCGCGGTTGGCGCGGCGAATCAGGAAGAAGACGATGCCCAGGGTGACAACGGCCACCGCAGCCGCCAAGATAAGTCCGTTGACTGGTGTGTAGACCAGGCCGTTGGTGGTGACGCGATCGAGCGCAAAAAAGAAAAGCCCGTTGAACGTGGCCGCCAGCAGGAGTCCCAGCGGCAGGTAGTAAACCGGCGTGCGTTCGAAGCGTGCCTGGCCCAGGAAGTAGCCCATGATACCGGCAAAGCTGGCATGGGCGAGAGTGGTCTCGACGATGCGAATGGCGCCGACACCCAGATCAACACCACCGTTGCTCAGAATGTAGTTGAAGTTGAGCATCGTGGCGAAACCAAGCCCGGCCGCCGTGGCATAGATGATGCCGTCGGTGCGCTCATCGAACTCGGCGGCGCGGTAGACGGAGTAGCGTACGGCCAGGTATTTACAGAATTCCTGGATGATGCCGATGACCAGGATAGAACCCACGATCTGCACCGTCGTGTTGGTGTAGAGCCAGTCCTGTACACGGAACAGCCGTTCCAGCAACGGGGTCGCCACGGCATTAGCCACCAGGACCCCGAGCAGAAAGACAGCGATGATATAGCGTTTCGGTTCTGGCTCGACTTGGTCCTGCTGGTAGAAGAAAATCATCCAGATGACAGCCGGCACGGCCGCCATGATGAGGCCGATAGTGATGAGGGTGCTGCCCTGGAGTCCGCTCGCCGGCATCAGGCGCGCAACGAGCGCCATGATGCCCACGAAGGCCAGCAAGCCGATGACCTCAAGGACGCTCGCAACCCATAGGCCGCGTCGTTCATGGGTCAGCTTGGACAGTAGCGATTCGGTCATGTGTACTCCTCCTTCGTTCGAATGTTCTGCATTTCAATGTCCTTCTCAAAAAAACCTGCTCGCATCGGGCAAACAACCATAGCAACCGGCGGGCGCAGATGCCGCCTTTGGGCACACACCGGGGGTTTCCCTCTGAATTGGAGCTGAGCAGGTGAATCTGGCGCAGATGGACAGCCAAGTATAGCGCAAAGTATGCTAGTTGTCTATTTTGGCGATAGCTTGCCAGTAGGTGAAGCAGCGCTGGCGGATAGCGGCAATGCCGCCCAGGGTGACATCGGGGAACGATTGCCCGGCGCTGGCCAGGGCAGCCCGCAGCCGCCCCTCCAGCCGTTTGAGGCCGGCCGGATACGCCAGATGCTGCCGCGTGTGCCAACTGCGCGCCAGCACGACATGGCACGCGGCCAGGAAGAACTCGCCCTGCCCCGCGATGATGTCGGCCAGGAGGGCAAACAGGGCGGTCTTTTGGGCATCTTCGCCGGGCAACAGGGCCGCACGACAGGCCAGGCGCAGCGCTTCATCGCCGCGCCCCAACTGCTGCGCCAGCCGCGCCAGGTCCATGGGCGGCGGCCACGCCAACGGCCAGCGTGCGCACAGCGCCTGCAACTCCTCATACGCGTCCAACAGCTTTCCCTGACCGGCCAGGGCTTGCGCGGCCAGGCGTGGAAAGATGGAACGGTGCGGATACAGCCCCTGCGCCTGTAAAGCCAGGCTGCGCGCCTCGGCCCAATGGTTGAGCATGAGCAGCGCACGGGTCTTGTGCCGATACCAGCGCAGGCGCGGCGACTCGCTGAACGCTCCCGGCTGCACCGTGGGCGGCGGCCGGTCGTCGAGGTCCGCGGGGCGCAGGCGATCACACCAGGCCGCGACCAGGGACCAGTCGCCCTGCGCGACGGCGGCGTCAAGCACGACGAAGACGGCCTGCGCGGTGGCCGGCCCGGCGCCTTGAGCCAGAATCGCAGAGGCAGCCTGCTGCAGCGCGGCCAGGTCATGGCGGATCTGCAGCGGCTGCAGCGTCACCTCGAACAGGTTCCAGGCCAGTTCCGTACGCACGGCCAGGTCATAGGGCGCGCTCCGGGCAATTTTTTGGCAAACCTGCAGCGCCGGGCGCGCAAAACCGGCCAGGCGCAGGCAGGTGGCATAGCGCACACCGGCGGGCTGATCCCCGGCATCCCACGCGCGATGGAAGATGGCGCCTGCCCCCACGTAATCCCCGGCCTGAAAGCGTGTCTCGGCCTCATCCAGCACCCTGGTCGCTGCTTCGTTCGTCAGTGAGATAAGTGAGATAGAAGGCTCGTTCGAAGGAGTCATTGTTGGTTCCACAGGCAGGCATAACGATAGAAGAATGGCCGGTTTCGCGCGGCAGATCGGGTTACACCCGCGGCGGCTGGCTGTGGTATACTAAGCCTGTTTTCGACACCCCAATGGGTAGTAGGTCATCAGGCACTTGCCACAAGCCGTCGCGTAGAACGTTTGAGCGAAAACAGGACTGTCCCACAGTTGGCATTTGCCAGACCACCAGCTTGGAACTCTTCTTGTCGAACAGGCTAAGGGCCATCAATCACCAACCACGGAGCTGACTATGACCACACCCATGCGCCGCCAATACCTGGATCTGAAGCGCCAGTATAAGGATACCATCCTCTTCTTTCGCCTGGGTGACTTCTATGAAACCTTCGACGATGACGCCAAGATCGTGGCCTCGGTCTGCGATGTGGTCCTGACCTCGCGGCCGGTGGGCGCGGACATGCGCGTGCCCCTGGCCGGCGTGCCCTGGCACAGTGTGGATGGCTACGTGGCGCGCCTGATTCAGGCCGGTTACAAGGTGGCCATTGCCGAACAGCAGGGCGAGGCGCCGGTGGACGGCCTGGTGCCGCGCCTGGTGAATCGCATCGTCAGCGCGGGCACCGTGGTGGAGCCGGGACTGCTGCCGGAGAGGCGCAACAACTACCTGGTGGCCGGCGTGCGTCAGGATGACCGGGTCGGCGTGGCTTACGCCGATATTACCACCGGCGAATTTGCCACCACAGAGTTCAGCGGTGCAGACGCGGCGCTGCGACTGCGCGAGGAACTGGCACGCTTGCAGCCGGCCGAGCTACTGACAGTCGAGGATGGTTTTGCCCCCTCGGCTGAACTGGGCCTGGCCCCCGGCGCGTCGACGCGCCTGCCGCCCTGGCGCTTCGAACTGGAGACAGCGCGGCGCGCCCTGCTCGACCATTTTCATGTGCAGACCCTGGCCGGCTTTGGCTGCGACTCCAAGCCATTGGCGATCAGCGCGGCCGGCGCGCTGCTGCAATACCTGCGTGAGATGCAGCCCTCGGCGCTGGCGCAGTTGACCTCCCTGTACACCTACAGTCTGACTGAGTTCATGGTGCTGGATGAGGCCACACGGCGCAACCTGGAATTGACCGAGTCAATCCGGGGCAGCGATAATCGCCACACCTTGCTGGCCGTACTCGATGACACCCGCACGCCGATGGGCGCGCGCCTGCTGCGACGGCGCCTGGGGCAGCCCTTGCTCGATCTGACGCAGCTCGACGCCCGCCTGGGCGCGGTTGCCGCCTTGCAGCAGCATGGCCTGGCCCGCGCCGAGCTGTTGGCGCTGCTCAAGGGCTTTGGCGACCTGGAACGCTGGGTCAACCGGGTGGTGCAGCGCATCGCCCTGCCGCGTGACCTGCTGGGCATCCGCCAGGCGCTGACAAAAGTCAACGAGGCGCGTCGCATCACCGGCCAATTGCGCCCCGGCGCCGATGCCGCCGCGCTGCTGGCGACACTCGACGCCCGGCTTGATCCCTGCGCGGATGTGGCCGCGCTGCTCGGCCAGGCGCTCGTGGAGGAGCCGCCGGCCACCTTGCAACACGTGGGCATCATCCGCCCTGGCTTCAGTACGGAGATTGATGCTGTGGTCTCAGCCTCCAAAGATGCCAAGACCTGGGTTGCCAACCTGGAGGGGACAGAACGCGCACGCACCGGCATCAAATCGCTCAAGGTTGGTTACAACAAGGTGTTCGGCTACTACCTGGAAGTGTCCACCGCCAACGCACACCTGGTGCCGGCCGATTACATACGCAAGCAGACCCTGGTGAACGCGGAGCGTTACATCACGCCCAAGCTGAAAGAGATGGAATCCATCATCCTGCACGCGGACGAGCGCCAGTTGGAACTGGAGCAGCAGGTCTATCGCGCCGTTCTCGACCAGGTGGCCGCCCAGGCCGGGCGTTTGCTGACCCTGGCGCAGGCGCTGGCGGAGCTTGATGTCTATGCGGCGCTGGCCGAGGTCGCGGCGCGCAACCGCTATGTGCGCCCGGAGCTGGCGGATGACGGGATCATCGAGATCAAAGCCGGGCGCCATCCGGTCGTGGAGTTGACGCAGCGCGACGAGCCGTTCGTGCCCAACGATGTCAGCCTGCACCCGGAGCAAGCCATCATCATCCTCACCGGCCCCAACATGGCCGGCAAGAGCGTCTTCCTGCGCCAGATTGCGCTCATCACCCTGATGGCGCATATCGGCTCTTTTGTGCCGGCCGACGCCGCGCACATCGGGCTGGTGGATCGTGTGTTCACGCGCGTGGGCGCCGCGGATGACATCGCGCGCGGGCAATCCACCTTCATGGTGGAAATGGTCGAAGCCGCCAACATCCTGAACCACGCCAGCAGCCGCTCGCTGCTCATTCTGGATGAGATCGGTCGCGGCACCAGCACCTACGATGGTATGGCGATTGCCTGGGCCATCGTGGAGCACATTCACAATCACCCGCGGCTACGCGCCAAGACGCTGTTTGCCACCCACTACCACGAACTCACCGACCTGGCCGTGCGCCTGCCGCACGTGGTCAATTTCAGCCTGGCGGTGGCCGAAGAGGGCGGTCGCGTCGTCTTTTTGCACAAGATTGTGCCGGGCAAAGCCGATCGCTCCTACGGCGTGCATGTGGCCGAACTGGCCGGGCTGCCGCGCACGGTCATTGCCCGCGCCGATGAGATCCTGGCCGATCTGGAAGCTAAGGGCGCGGCTGGCCCGCGCAAGCTGGGCATGGCAACCGGGCCGCGGCAGTTGGGGCTTTTTGTCACCGGTCACCCGGTGGTGGAGGACCTCAAGAAGCTGGATGTCAACGGCCTGTCGCCGCTGGCCGCGCTCAACGTGCTGTTCGAGTTACAACAGCGCGCGCGTCAAGAATGATACTATCGAATGTCATGAAAATCAAACCGATTGCATCCGAGAAACAAAAATGCCGGGCCTCATCCGAGGCCCGGCATCCCCATTCATGATGCCAGATGGCGACGCTGCCATCCGGCGGGTGATGTTACATTTGAGAACGCGACGCGCGGCGGCGCAGGGCGAAGGCGCCGGCCGCGGCGGCCATGACGCCAACGACCAGCACCCACGGCCAGGTCGCCGGTCGCGTGGGCGTGTTCAGTTCACTCAGGGAGACCGCGGTGGGGTTGGTGCAGGTGAAGACGCGCAAGTCGTCCACGTACCAGCCGTCCACACCCGCGCAGCCGTCGTTGCCGAAGTCGAAGCGCAGGCGCACCGAATCGCCGGGCGCCAGGTTCAGGTAGCCCAGGTCAATCTGCGACTGACCCCAACTGCCGCTCACCGCGCCGCCGTCCGTGCCGGAGAAGGCTTCCTGTCCGGCCAACGGGTTGGTGTTGCCACCCGAAGCAGCGGTCAGCGTCATGTTGTACGCATTGAAGGTGAAGGCCGACGCGGGGATCAGCGCATAGGCGCCGCCGTTGACGCTGGCCTCCGCGTTGCCGCCATCCCAACTGAGCTCAGACGCGATGTAGTGATCGAACGCGATCTCGGGCAGGGCGCCAGGCGGAATGATGAACGCCGGGCTTTCCATGCGGATCACGCCGGAAACGTCGCCGTTGCCGCCGTCGCAGTTGCCGTTCAGCGGATCAACACCGAAGGCGCCGGCGCCGGCTCGCCCGCCGGGCAGCGTGTTGTCGGCCTCCCAGTCGTGCGGCTGCCAACCGCTGAAGACGCCCTGGTTGGTCAGGGTCCAACTGCCCAGGCCCGCCTCGAAGTCCTCCATGAAGATGTCGCTCACCACCTGACCGGCGCTGCACAGGGCCGGCGCGTTGGGGTTGAGCAGAGGCTGGAAGTTGCACTGCGTTGGCGGGGTGCTCAGCTCGGTCGCCAGGCTGGCGAAGTCTACCTGGTGGCAGTTGCCTGCGGTGAGAATCTGACCCGAAGGCAGACCAGTGGTCAGATCGGGCAGGTCAATGCCGCGCAGGTCGTTGCAGGCCGCCAGGATCGAGTCGGCATGGTCGGCGAAGTCACTGGCGGGGCCTTGATAGAAGGCCTGGGCGCGCCAGTAGATGTGCGCAGCCTTGGTCAGGCCGATGCCCATCACGGTCTGGCCGTTGTAAGTGCCGCCGTCCACGATCAACGCGAAGGTGTGGTTGGGCACGCCAGAGTTGGTATGCACGCCGCCGCCGTCGGTGCTGCCGCACTGGTAGTAGGCGTCGGTTACGCGGCCGGGGTCCGAGTAGCAGTTCGGGCTCCACATGTCGCGGATGGATTCGCCGAAGGCAGGATCATCCTCGCCGGAGAGCCAACGATAGGAGTCATCCGGCGCGGCGCCGCTGCCCAGGTGCAGGGTGACATTGACGCCTGTGCCCAACTGCGCCTTGATCAGGTTACCGTTGCTGTAGCCGATGGAAAGCGAGGGGATGACGATGGTGGGATCGGAGCCGGCCATGCCAAAGGGCGCATCGCCGCCCGTGATGTGGTTGGCAATGATCGCGCCGATGGCGCCGGCGTCCTGTGCGTTCTTGACCTTGATGGTGAAGGCGCAGAAGCCGCGATCAATCAACGCGATGTTGCCGGCCACGGCCGCGCCGTTGATGAGCGGTTCGCAGCCGTCGGTGGAGGCGGACGCCGGCGGAATGCCGCCGCCCACGCCGTCATCCACCAGAACCACGTTGCCGGTGAGGCCGGCGATGGTCAGCGGTGGGCCAAACGCGGCCGAACCGGCCGGATAGTCGCCAGCAATGCCCGCCGGAGAGTTGACCGTCAACATGGGCGGCGGTGTGGAGTAGAGGGAACAGGCGTCGGCCGAGCGCGGGCCGCCAGGCGTATCGGTGCCGCGGCCGTTGATCAGGTCAACCACTTCGCCCCAAATATCGGAGTAGGACTCGTTCAGCGCGCCGGGCTGCCACATGTAGATCAGGTTGTGCGTGTATTCGGTGTAGGCATGGCCCCACTCGTGCGCCACCGTGTCGTCGCCGGTCACGCCAGTGCAGTAGTTGGTGGTGGTGCCGTTCCAGTTGGCGTTGGGACAGCTGATGCCAGGGTCGTCGTTGACCGTTTCCATGACATGGCCCAGCGCGTCGTAGGAATCGCGGCCAAAGGCGTTCCAGAAAAGGTTGTAGGACTCGCCGGTGCCGTCAATCAGGTTGTTGATGTCCGCCGCGTTGGGGCCGACATAGGGATACGGGTCGCCTTCCTGCCAGACAAGCTGACCGGGCGTGTAGCCGCCGTCATAGACGTTGCGACTGAGCGACTCATGGATGGCTGAGATGCGATCCACGATCTTGCCGGTGTGGGCATCCACATAGACGAACTCGCGCACGTCGCGGCCGTTGCTGACTTCCACCTCGTAGACCAGGTGGCTGACGCCAATCACGCCCTCGGCCATGCCGGTGCGGAAGATGCGCAGGCTTTGGTTGGCCGCGGTGACATCGGCCGCGCCCACCGTGGTCACAGCGATGTTGCCGGCCCGGTCAGCGGTCAACGTTGGCGTCGCGCTGACGTTGATGGCTGGAATGAAGTAACCGTTGACGGTGCTCAGGCGTCCGCTGCCGTCGAAGTGGACGTGCAAACGGCCGGCGAAGACCGGCACGCCCTGGTACACCTGGTCGAACGTCAGGTGCGCAAAGCCGTAAACATCGGTTTGTTGTTGGGTCAGGCTGAGTTCGGCGCCGGCGTTGGTGATGCCAAAGACGCTGCCGTAAAGCGCAAAGTAAGCCTCAGCCTTGGCCGTCGCGCTGCCCGCGCCTTCGACGCCGGGGAGAGTTTGGCCGTCGGCCAGGCGCATGAAGCGGACGGCGCCGGTGGGTCGGGCATAGCTGATTTCAACATTGCCGCTGGCATCGGCGGTGAGCCGCGCCACGCCGGCGGGGTCGAGCACGGGCGCTGCGGTTGAGGCTGGCGTCGCGAGGGTTGTGGCATTCAGCAGGGCATTCAAGCTGTTGCTGGACACGGGACGAGCTTCTGGCAACGGAATAGCCAGGGCGCTGCTGACCAGGCCTAAGAGCAAAGAGATGGCCGCGATCAGCGTGATGGCGCGATACATGGACTTGTGAGCCATTGCAATCCTCCTGAATCGAATCAGATGTGAACGCGAAAATGGATTAGCAGAGGGTGCCGCTTTGAGATGACGGGTTGCAGCGGGGATGACCAACCTCCTTTCGGGTACAGCGCTCTGGTCGGCAATTTTACAGGGCTTGTCAGAGAATAGGTTGCCGCTTCAGTTCTGGCAGAACATGGTCACACGAACAGGATATTGTGTTTGTTGACAAGCCCGTGGAGTCAACAAAGAAGGCGTCAGGCGGGTGCTACCGGATAAGCGGACATGAAACGAACTGGGACACGAGAGCAACAACAGGCGTACCGACCATAACCGGTGCGTCTATTTTAGCGACAAAACAGGGGGGTGTCAAGAACGGCGGCGAGAAAACCGGAATCGGCTTAGCCGACCAGCCTGACAAAATGACGGCGGCCGACCTGTAGGATGCGGCTGCCAGCGGCGCCCAGGTCAATCACGGTTTCGATCTGCTCCAGGCGCTGTCCGTCCAGTTTGATGCCGCCCTGCGCCAGGAGGCGGCGCCCTTCGCCGCGGCTGGCCGTCAGCCCGGCGGCCTGCAGGAGGTCGAGCAGGGCCAGCGGCCCGCTCATGACAAACTCCGGCATGTCGGCCGGCAGCTCGCGTTCCTGGAAGACGGTGCGGAAATGGGCTTCGGCTTCCTGAGCGGCGTCCGCGCCGTGAAAAATTTCGACAATCTCGAAGGCCAGCTTCATCTTGACGTCGCGCGGATGGGCCGCGCCGGTCGCCAGGTCATCTTCGAGCCGCTTGATCTGCGCCGGCGTCCAGCGCGTGACCAGGTTCATGAAGTTGCTCATGGCGTGGTCAGGAATGGACATCACCTTGCCGTACATCTGCGCCGGCGGCTCGCTGATGCCAATGGCGTTGCCGGTGGACTTGCTCATGCGCAGATGCCCATCGGTGCCCACCAGGATCGGCAGGGTGATGGCAACCTGGGGGCGCTGGTTGGCCCCTTCGGCCAGTTTGCGGCCGGCCATCAGGTTGAAGAGCTGGTCCGTACCGCCGACCTGCACATCGGTCTGCAGCGCCAGCGCGTCATAGCCCTGCATCAGCGCGTAGAAGAACTCGTGCAGCCAGATGGCGTCGCCGTTGGCAAAGCGTTTGGCGAAATTGTCACGCGCCAGGAACTGCTGCACGGTGAAGTTTGCGGCCAGGCGAATGACATCGGCAAAACTCAGCGGCGCCAGCCATTCGGCGTTGAAGCGGATGCTGGTTTTCTCCGAATCCAGAACCTTGAAGGCCTGGGCGGTGTAGGTGGCGGCGTTGGCGGCTACCTGTTCAGGCGTGAGTTGTTTGCGCGCTCCTTCTTTGTCGGACGGATCCCCGATCAGGCTGGTGAAGTTACCGATGAGAAAGGTACACTCATGGCCCAGCTCCTGGAACTGGCGCAGTTTGCGCATGGGGACCGTATGCCCCAGGTGAATATCGGGCGCGGACGGGTCCACACCCAGGTAGACCTTGAGCGGCCGTCCGCTCTGCTGCGATTCCAGCAGGCGCACGCGCAGTTCCTTTTCCATGTTGGTAAACGTTTGCGCGTCGCCAAAATCGGCCCCACGCATCAGAATCGCGACTTGTTCATCAATACTAAGATTCGTTTCCATACTATCTATACCATCCATACTATCTTTACCATCCATACCCGCCATGCCATCCGCCGAGACTGCAAATTTTGATCACCGGTGTTCACGTCACACCGACGAATGCCATTATAATGCATATCTGGCACATTTGCGAACGAAGGTGCGTCGCACCTGCAGTTCCAAATGTAGCCATCCATGTGACTGGCCAGCGCCAGGCCGTCCTGGTGGGCGCGACGCGTCCCGTAGGGACACCTGACCTTAGCCATCCATCGCACGAGCCGTATCCGTCCCGTAGGGACGGTTGAATCCATCCCCCGCGGTCGTGGTATAGATTGCGCTCGGGGCGGCCTCATTCAATCGTCCCTACGGGACGACGGGTGTGGGGGGCATCGCTCGCTCAAGTCAAGGCGCCCCCTACGGGGCGCCGCATTTCCAAATGTAGCTTTCCAACGCCCACAATCCCTCTTGCTGCCCACCTATCTCGGGGATTTTGGGCCAAAACCGCCCGAACGAGGAACGCAGGCCCATTTACGGGCAGCCATTCCGTTCACATTCGGAATTCCTGGCGTCGCACCTGGGACATGAGTTGACGGAGTGTGTACGATGTGTGAAAAAAACGTGTGATGCGGCCCTGGAAATACGGTTATCTTTAGGGACAGGCGTTGGCGCATCGCGCGGGCTTGGGGTAAAATAGCCTCACCCGATAGAAAGGCCAAGGTAGATGTCAGAACAACTCATTTCTTTCCAAAATCAGGGACAGACGCTGTTTGGGATGATTCACATTCCGCCCGGCGCCGGTCCCTTTCCGGCCGTGCTGATCTTTCATGGCTTCACGGCCGATCGCAACGAGCATCATTTTCTCCTGGTCAAGGCGGCGCGGGCGTTGATGGCGGCGGGCTTTGTGGTTTTGCGCTTCGATTTCCGCGGCTCCGGCGAGAGCGAGGGCGATTTCAGCCAGGTGACCATCGAAGGGGAGATCAGCGACGGCCTGGCCGCCCGCGCCTGGCTGCGCGGCCATCCCGCGGTTGATCCAGATCTCGTCGGTGTCTGCGGCATCAGCGTGGGCGGCGCGGTGGCCGCGTGCCTGGCCGGCCGCACGCAAGACGTGCCGTCGTTGGTGTTATGGGCGCCGGTGGGCGATCCCGCGCGGGTTTTCAGCCAGGCCGGCAGCGGCAGCGGCAGCGGCTTTGCGCCGGTACCCGTGGAGGGAGGCATGGACATCGGCGGGCTGATTGTGGGGCAGGGCATGATTGCCGATGTGCTACGCCTGCGACCGACCGCAGAGGTGGTCGGTCATCCCGGCGCCGTTTTGGTCATCCAGGGCACGGCCGATCAGACCGTGCCGCCGTACAATGGCGAGATGTACCGGGAGGCGCTGGGCGAGCGCTGCACCCTGGTGTGGATCGAAGGCGCCGATCACACCTTTTCCCGGACCTGGTGGGAGCAGGAGGTGATTCGCCTCACCGTGGCGCATTTCCGCGGCCAATTGGCGCCGGCTGCATGAACTACCAGGTCCCGTTTGGCCGCGGCAGCTTGAGCTTTGCGCCGCCTGCGGGCATGACCCTCGATGTCATCGCTGCGCCCACGCCCGCGCCCTTGCCTGACTTTCCCGCTGCACTGGCATCTGCCTTGCGCCATCCCCTGGGCGCGCCGCCGCTGCGTGACCTGGCGTGGCCTGGCGCGCAGGTTTGCCTGGTCTTCACCGATGCCACGCGCACCTGCCCGGATGATGTGCTGGCGCCGGCGCTGCTGGCCGAGCTGCACGCCGCGGGGGCGCCGGATGCCCACATCACCCTGCTCTGCGCCACGGGCCTGCATCGCGCCAGCACGCTGGCTGAAAAAACGGCCAAACTGGGCGCGGACATCGTGGCCCGCTATCGCATCGTGGATCATGATGCGCAACAGGACGTGGTGAGCCTGGGTCAAAGCGAGCACGGCATCCCTTTGACGGTCAACCGCCTGGCCGCGGCGGCCGATCTGCTGCTTGCCACCGGCGTCGTTGAACCGCATCAATACGCGGGGTTCAGCGGCGGCAGCAAGACGGTGGCGGTGGGGGTGGCCGGCGAACCAACGATTGCCTACACGCACGGCCCGGCCATGCTCGATCAGGCCGGTGTGCGCTTGGGCAATCTGCACGACAACCCGTTTCAGGCGGCGGTGCGTGAGGCCGGTCGTCGAGCCGGATTGCGCTTTGTGCTCAACGTGGCCCTCACGGACGACGGCCAGCCCTGGGCGGTGGCCGCCGGCGCCCCCGATGCCGTTCACGATCACCTGGGCGCGCAGGCGCAGCGCGCCAGCGGAGTCACGGTGACGACGCCCTACGACGTGATCATTGCCGGCGTGGGCTTTCCCAAGGATCAGAATTTTTACCAGGCCAGCCGGGCCGCGACCTACGTGGCCCTCACCGCACGTCCTGCGCTGGCTCCGGGCGGGGTCATCATCCTGCCGGCGCCGTGCCCGGAGGGCATCGGTCAAGGCACGGGCGAGCAACGCTTTGCCGAGATCATGCGGGCTGGCGCAGATCGGCCGGCGCATCTGCTGAATGAGCTACGCGCACGGGGCTTTCCGCCGGGCGCACAGCGCGCCTACATACTGGCGCAGGTGCTTGAGCGGCATCCGGTGGTGGTTGTCGGCGCTCTCTGCCCTGAGGAGATTGCGGCGTGTCACCTCACGGCTTTTGCCACCATCGAAACAGCGCTGGTGTGGGCGCAGGCGCATCTGGGCCGGCCTCTACGCGTGGCTCTCGTCCCGCACACGCTGACGACGGTGTTGACCGTGGGGTAATTTTCTGATTTCGCCAGGTTCGGCCTCCTGGCGGGAGGATGTTGTCACGCCGGAGTCGTGACCTACGGAGGAGGGCGTTGTCACGCCGGAGTCGTGACCTACGGAGGAGGGCGTTGTCACGCCGGAGTCGTGACCTACGGGGAGGGCGTTGTCAGGCTTAGCCAGTGGGTGTGGTGGTTGAAGGAACGGCGGGCTGATGGGCCGATTGCCAGAGCCGCCAGCCAAAGAAGATCGCGCCCGCGACGCCAATGACGACCCAGGTGATGTCGCCCATGGTGGCGCTGATAGCCTCTACCCGGTCGCTGAAGAACTTACCGAGCATGATGTAAAGGGTGACCCACAACGTCTCGCCGGCGATATCCCAGGCGAGGAAGGTGAGGTAGGAAAAGCGGGTGACGCCGCAGGTCAGGTTGAGCGCCGGGCCGAGCGGCGTCAACAGCCAGCGGGTCAGAAACACGCTGAGGCCGCCCCAGCGGGCGACGGTGGCGGCGGCTTGCGCCATCCGTTTGTCGCCGCCCAATCGGTTCGTGACGAGGGCCACCACGCGTGGTCCACTCCAGCGCCCGATGGCGTAGCCCAGTTGATCTCCGAGCACCGCGGCCAGGCTGATCACCGGCACCACGGTCAGCAGGTCCAGGTCGCCCTGATCCACGAACGAACCAACCACAATCAGCAGCAGCGTCACCGGCAGGGGCAGGCCGACGGCCGCCAGGGCTGCGAAGATGAACAGCGCGGGCAGGCCGTAGGTGGAGAAAGCCAGCAGGAGCGTTTCCGACAGGCTCATGGTGCGCGCCTCGGCTCAAGCCCGAACAGGCGCTGCAGAAGCGACGGAGGGTGCTGCGGCTCTGCGGTCTGCAGCGCTGATGTGGGGTTGGCCGCGCGATAGGCGGTGATGGCCTGGTTGAGGATTGCGATCAGTTCGTTCACCGGCCGCTTCTGCTCCGCGGCCACGGCGCTGAGCGGGCGATGGTCGGGGCGCGCCGGCAGGCCGAGCGTCTCCAGGAGGACCGTGGGTGGCACGCGGTAGGAGCGGGCGATGTAGCCAACGCTCATCCAGGGTTGGATGGTCTCATCCACCAACGGTCGCGGGGCGTGACGGAAAGCGCGGGCGGCGAAGATGAAGATGATCAGGAGGGAAAGCAGCAGTCCCAACAACAGCCTGGCGCGGCGTGATAGATTCACAGGCGAAACTCCTCTCGCCTGATTATATCATGTCAAGACTCAAATCCCATAGGCGGCCGGCGATGTCGGTGTCGTAGGATGCTTGGGTCGAGGGGGTGATCTTGCTATGCGAGAAATACTTGCCGGTCACGCCCTCGACGGCCGGCGCCGAAGCCAGGAAAACGCTGGTCTGTGCGCCTTTTTCTGGGCTGATCGCGGCCAACCTCTGGATGCTCTTCATCACAAGGTTCATCAGGGTGCCGTTGTTGAGGCCGAACCTGGTTGCGACAAAGCCAGGATGAAGCGCATTGGCGGTGACGCCGGTATCCTTGAGCCGCCGCGCCAGTTCGTAAGTGAACATAACGTTTGCCAGCTTCGAATGGGCATACGGCCTCCAACCCTGACCATAGCCCTGTTCGAACTCGACATCCTGCAGGTTGAGGCTGCTGCCCTGGTGCGCATCGGAGGAGACGTTGACGATGCGGCTGGGCGCGCTGGCCTTGAGCATGTCGAGCAGCTCGTTGGTGAGTACGAAGTAATTGAGATGGTTGAGCGCCCACGTCATCTCACGACCTTCGGCGGTTTGCTGACGTCTGGCAAAATAGCCGCCCGCGTTGTTGATCAGCACATCCAGCCGAGGATAGCGGCGCTTGAACTCGGCCGCCACCTGCCGCACCTGCCGCACCTGAGATAGGTCGGCGACGAGGAAATCAACGTTTTGATTCCCGGTGGCCTGCTTTATTTCTTGAGTCACGGCCGCGGTCTTTTGCGCATTGCGCCCCACGCCGACCACCGTCGCTCCCATACGCGCCAGCGTGATCGCCGTGACCTTGCCGATCCCATCGGTAGCGCCTGTCACCAGGCAGATTTTATCTTTCATGTCAACCTCGTTCGTTGTCCAATCTCGTTTTGATGCGCCGGCAAGGCGCATCACTCATTTTATCAGACGTCCCCGTGGCCATTCTCGTCACCGGGGTGGGGGCAGGCCTTGCGCCTGCCCTGGGCGACTGGGCGACCGCAAGGAATCGCCCCTACTGTCAGGCCGCGGCGGTCTGGTAGATAATCGCCTCGCGTAGCGGCCAGGTTGGCTGCCGCAGGAGGAGAGGGAGGAAACCATGCATATAAGCGATATTCTGATGTACGGACACCTGACGGTGCAGCGCACCGTGGAGACATTCCCGGCCGCGGAAGTTGGCACGGCCGGCGCGTGTGGCTATTGGTCGGTCAAGGACCTGGTGGCCCATCTTGGCTCGTATGAGCTGGTGTTGGTGGATATTCTCGACGGGTTCATCAACCCCGGCAGCCCGACGCCGCATCTGGAAGCGTTCATCCGGCCCGACTACAACTTCAACGACGAGCAGGTGAACCAGCGCCAGGGCATGACCTTTGCGGAGGTCTACGCCGAGTATCAGGCCGCCCACGCACAGGTGCGCGACCTGGCAGCGCAGATTCCGGCTGATCTGTGGCAGCAGAGCGGCGCGCTGCCCTGGTATGGCGCGGCATACGACCTGGAGGATTTCATCGTCTACACCTACTACGGTCACAAGCGCGAGCACTGCGGCCAGATTGCCACCTTCAGCGACCAGTTCAAAGGACGGCCTCAGTAGTTCGTTCTGAACGCCGCACTGCGCGCAGGAGTTTTTGCTCTTGACGCTTCTGGCTTTGCTTTTTTCATGCTTGATTGCCGCCTTCGCCCCTGGCGCCGGGGAATTGCCGCCGACAACCTGGCTGTTTCCGCGCGAGCCGGCTGTCGAGGCGATGCGCGTGACGGCAGAGGCGGTCTTCTCCGCCACGCAGGTGACGTGGGCCGACGCGACCGGCGCCCCGGTGACCGGTTTTCGCCCGGCGGCGATCTATCCACCGTTATTCGGCCGTGATCTGAGCTGGATTGTGCCCGCCGCGCGTCTCTTCTACCCGCCCAGCGCCTGGCAACCTGGCGTGGAGGCCTTCTTGCGCCGCCAATACGGCGCAACCACGGCCAGCGATGAGGATGGCTGGCAGGCGGGCGCGGGCGCACTGCCCGGTGTGCTGCACAGCGATGGTCGCCTGGACAAAGCCAGCGCGGTTTCAGACGAGGAAACCTCGCTGATCGGTGCTGCCTACAGCCTGTTCGAGGTGCAGGGCGCGGCCTGGCTCACCACGATCATCACCGGCACGGCGGACTTGACAGAAAGTCGCTGCGACCATTGCGCGGCTCGCCCGCGTGACCTGGCCGCGCCGCGTGTCATTGATCGCCTGGACGCGGCGCTGAGCTGGCTGTGGGACAACCGCCGCGACGCGGCCAACGGCCTGATCTGGCGCGGGCACACCACCGACTGGGGCGATGTGACTCTCGACCCGACGGCGCCCAACCCGACCGATCTCGATCCGGCCCGCGCCCTACGCACCGCTTCGTTGTTCGACCAGGTCCTGGCCTGGCGCGCGGCGCAGCAACTGGCAGCGATGTGGGAAGCGTTGGGCGACGCGAGCCGGGCCGCGACCTGGCGCCAACGTGCGGCCGATCTGCAGGCGGCCGCCAATCGTGACCTGTGGCAGCCGCAGCGCGGCTTTTACCGCCTGCATCTCCACCTGGCCGGGCCGGCGTGTGCAGAAGGGCCGCCATGCGCGACGTAGCAACATCCTTTCGACGAGGGGCGCCTGCTGGCGATCAGCAATGCGGTGGCGGCGCAGGTCGGCTTCAGCAGTCCGGCGCAAACGCAGGCGATCCTGGCGGCGCTGGCGCAGGCGCAGTTGGCCGCCGGCGCGACGCAGCCGGGCCTCAGCCTGTGGCCGCCCTATGCCAGTTGGACTTTTCCGCAGGTTGACATGCAGGCCGGGCGCTATCAAAACGGCGGCGTCTGGGATTGGTGGGCGGGGGTGCAGATCGAGGCCGAATTCAAGGCTGGCTACAGCCGCCGCGCCCTGCTGCACCTGCGCCAGGTAGCGCGGGCGTGGGCCAATCATCCCGGTCAGGTTTACGAATGGCAGGCGCGAGGGCTGCGCCCAGAGACGCGCCAGCCGGATCTGGCCCACGCCAGCATGGCGCGTGATTACGCGGCTGGCGCAGCCACCCTGGTGCAGGCGATCAACGCGGGGTTGTATGGCGTGGAGTGGCAGGCGGGCGGCGCGCTACGCGTGACGGTGCGCCTGGGTGAGGCCAGCGGCGCCATTACCAGCACCTTGACCGGCGCCGGCCGCGCGCTCAGCTACACCTACACGCCCGCGGCCGACGCCCTGGCGCTGTCCTACCGCACCTGGGGCGTTGGCGCCTTTCCGCTCTGGCTGCGCCTGCCGCCGGATCGTGACGCCGCGGCGGTCACGCTCGATGCGGCCGACGCGGTCTTCACCGTGGAGCGCGTGGGCGCCGATCGCTACGTTGCGCTGACCGGCGTGCCGGGGGTGCATACGGTCACAGTGCGCATCCTGCCCAGCCCGCCGTGGTGGGAGCAGTGGCGGCTGCGCTGGCGCTATTTGCGGGAGCCGGGGTCCGGTTGAGAACCGCGGTTGCGCAACAGCAAGATACCGCCCACTTCTATCGCATCATCATAGGCGTTCAACTCGCCTCATTTTCACGCGCCGCCGGGCAAAGGCACTGCGCGGCGCTTGATCTCCGCGGCCAGCCGGTACAACCAGAGGCCGGGACGCGAGAGCACCTTGTCCCATGCACCGACATAGCGCACCACCTGGCCGCCAAACCCCTGCTTGAAGCGCCAGACGCCCCACAGACCGCCTTGCGCCCCTGCATCGGTGGCGCCGTCCGCCTCGTCCTCTGCGCTGATCTGACCGGCGCCCACTTCGTCGGGAATTCCCCACAGGTCGTACACTGTGCAGCCGCGCGCCTTAGCCCATTCGATGGCCGCCCATTGCAGGGCATGATTGGGCATCAGGTTGCGCTGACTATCGCCAGACGCGCCCCACAGATACCAGGCCGTGCGCCCCAGGGTAAAAACGACGATGCCGGCCAGCAATTCGCCATGATTTTCAGCCAAAAGCCAGCTCGCCAGGCCCGGCGGTGTGAAAAGATCGAAGGCCGCGGCGTAATAAGCCTGGCTATGGACGCCGAAATGGTCCCGCGCCCCGGTGGTTTGCATGAGGCGCTGAAAGGCCGGCAGATCGGCCCGCGTGCCGGCGCGCACCGTCACCCCTTTGCGGCCGGCCAGGCGGATGTTGTAGCGCCACTTCTGCTTCATGCGCGCCAGGATTTCGTCCAAGCCGGCGGTCAGATCAAGATGCACGGTGCTGCGCGGCTGCACTGTCTGCGCGGACGCGGCAAAACCGTAGTCGGCCAGGCGTCGCGCCATCACCTGGCTATCGGGCAGGTCCGGCTCCACCTTGAGCAGGTAGCTGTGACGCCGGCGAGCGCACTGCTCGATGGCCTTGAACAAGGCGGCGCCCAGGGCCGGCTGCTCCCAATCCATCACCGGGCCTTTGGGCACATAGGCAAAGGGCTGTCCCCACGGCGTGCGGCGATAAAGAATCTGCGCACCGGCCACCATGGCGCCACCCAACGTCAGCGCCACGCGTTCGGCCTGCCAGCCGACGCGCGCCTTGAGATCGCCCCAGCGCTGGGTCTGCAGCACATGGCCGTGCGCATGGCTTGCCACGAAGGCGTCCCAGGCAGCGGGGTCAAGCTGCGTATGCGTGAGAACGGACAATGAGGTTGAGTCCATGGCGCCGATTCTACCTATGTCGCGACGATTAGCCAAAAAGAGGCCACAGCGTTTGCGTGCAAAGAGGCTTTCATAACGAAATTTTAACAGAAAACTCATGAGGTGCTAACAGTGCCATGCTAGACTGTCGCCATCTTGAAAATGGAGAGTCAAAGCACATGAATGAGACAACCCCAGGTCCGCGTTTGCAGCGGCGCGCGCTGGTCGTGATCGGCCTTTTTCTCGTGATTATGGTCATTTTTGCCTCCGGCGCGGCCGTTGGCGCCTTGACCTATGCTTGGCTGACGCCCGCGCCAACGACGCCCGTGCAGGCTTCGTTCATCAACGCGCCGGCGGCTGACGCGTTGCCGGCGCAGCCCAGCGCGGGTTTGCCAACGCTGGCGCCGGCGACGCCCGCCACTGGCGCCGATCCGCTTGTGTTGGCTGTAAGCCGAGTCACGCCGGCCACCGTAACGGTCATCGTCAATGATGGTTCCTCCGGTTCGGGTGTCTTCATCCGTGCGGACGGCTATCTGGTCACCAACAATCACGTGGTGGAGGGCGGTAGCCGCTTCGAGATCATTTACGCCGACGGCAGCCGGGTGACCGCCGAACTGGTGGGCGCCGCGGCCGAATTCGATCTGGCGGTCCTCAAGGTTGCCGACAAGGCGCCGGCGGTTGCGGTGCTCGGTGATTCGGGCGCGGTGGCGCCGGGCAGCCGGGTTGCGGCCATCGGCAGCGCGTTGGGCGGGTTTCGCAACACGGTGACCGCGGGCGTCCTCAGCGCGCACAACCGGCGCCTGGGCGATCTGGACGGTCTGCTGCAGACCGACGCGGCCATCAATCATGGCAATTCGGGCGGGCCGCTCATCAACCTGGCCGGTGAAATCATCGGTATCAACGTGGCCGTGGTCCGTGGCAGCGGCACTGACGCGGCCGAGGGTCTGGGCTTTTCGATTCCCAGCAACACGGTGCGCGTGGTGGCCGAGCAGTTGATCAGCAACGGCCGCGTGGTGCGGCCCTACCTGGGCATCACCTTCGAGCCGCTCAATCCACAACTGGCGAGCGAATCGGGCTTGTCGGTGGTGCAGGGGGCGTACGTTCAGCAGGTGGTGGCCAATGGCCCCAGTGCGCAGGCTGGGCTGAAGGTGGGCGATGCCATCGTGGCGCTGGGCGGGCAGGCGATTGATGACCAGCATCCCTTGCCACAGGTGCTCCTGCAATACCGCGCCGGGCAGTCGTTGGAGTTGACCGTGGCGCGCGGGGACAGCCAATTCAAGCTGACCGTCATGCTCAGTCAACGACCGGCAGCCTAACAAGGTTGCCGCTATCAATCTGGGCGTCAGACCGGCGCTGCATCTGGCTGGACACCAGATGCAGCGCCGGTCATGGCGCTCGCTATTTTGTGGGCGGTTTGTCCGCGGCAGCGAATTGACGCGGCGCACGGGGTGTGCTAGAATCGCCGCACGTGAATAACAAAAAGTGATGATCAGGACGAGTAGACGCGTGATGTCACGCCAGAGAGCAGGGGTCACGGGCTGCAAGCCCCTGTCGTGAGCGCCGCGTTGAAAACCACCTGGGAGTGAATACCTGAACCTGGCACTGCCGGCAGTAAGGGATTCCGGTTGGCTCCGTTAGCGGCCAAAGAGTGGAAATGTCCACGCCGCTTGGCGTTGCATTTCAACCTGGGTGGAACCGCGAGCCTCTCGTCCCAACGACGAGAGGCTTTTTGTTGCGCCATAACGACTGCGGCCCCCTGGGCAGCGAACATTCGGTAGCAAGAAATGGCATCGAAGAGGTAGAGGAAGAAGGAGAAGAGAAGAAGGAGAAGAAATCATGGCCAAGTCAAGTCAACTTGAAAAGAACGATCTGTACAAGATTCGCCATTCGGCCGCGCACGTGATGGCGCAGGCGGTGATGGAGATGTTCCCCGGGCAGGCCCGCATTGCCATCGGCCCGCCCATCGAGGATGGCTTTTACTATGACTTCGAGCTGCCGCGTGGCCTGACGCCCGAAGACCTGGAGGTGATCGAAAAGCGCATGCGCCAGATCATCGGCGGGCGCCACACCTTCATGCGGCGCGAGGTCAGCGCAGACGAGGCGGCCGCGCTGTTCAACCAGCAGCCCTACAAGTTGGAGCTGATCGCGGGCCTGGCGCAGGGCGGCGTGGATGAGTACGGCAACGAGACGGACGAAGCGCAGGTCATCAGCACCTACAGGCACGATGTGTTCGAGGACCTGTGCCGCGGGCCGCATGTCGAGCATACGGGGCAGATTCCGGCCGATGCGTTCAAGCTGATGAGCGTGGCCGGCGCGTATTGGCGCGGGGACGAACACAACGCGATGCTGCAGCGCATCTACGGCACGGCCTGGCGCAACAAGAACGAACTGAACCAGCATCTGCAGATGCTGGAAGAGGCCAAGAAGCGCGATCATCGCAAGTTGGGCAAGGAACTGGAAATCTTCACCTTCGACGACGAGGTGGGGCCAGGGCTGCCCCTGTGGCTGCCGCGCGGCGGGGTGCTGATCGAAGAACTGGAGCGGCTGGCCAAAGAGATGGAGATGAAGGCCGGTTATGAGCGGGTGCGCACGCCCCATCTGGCCAAGGAATCGCTCTATGTGCGCAGCGGACACCTGCCCTACTACGCGGAGAGCATGTATCCGCCGATGGAGTTGGAAGGCGTCCGCTATTACGTCAAGCCGATGAACTGCCCGATGCACCACAAGATCTTTGCGGCCAAGCCGCGCAGCTACCGCGACCTGCCCCTGCGCCTGGCTGAATATGGCACCTGCTATCGCTATGAAAAGAGCGGCGAGCTTTTCGGGTTGATGCGGGTGCGCTCGATGCAGATGAACGACGCGCACATCTACGTACCAGAGGCGCAGTTCGAGCAGGAATTCATGGGCGTGATTGCGATGTACCGGCAATACTTCGACATCTTTGGGATCGATAAGTATGTCATGCGCCTGAGCACGCACCACGCGAAGGGGCTGGGCAAGAAGTACATTGACAACGAACGCCTGTGGCTGAAGACGGAGGAGATGGTGCGCAACGCCATGCGCAACGGCGGCGTGCCCTTCGACGAGGTGCCGGACGAAGCCGCGTTCTACGGCCCGAAAATTGACGTGCAGGTCTGGAGCGCGATTGGCCGTGAATTCACGCTGCCGACGAACCAGGTGGACTTTGCGCAGCCCGAACGCTTCGATCTGAAGTTCATCAACCAGAACGGCGAAGATGAGGTGCCGTTGGTCATTCACCGGGCGCCGCTCAGTACGCACGAGCGCATGATCGGCTTCCTGATCGAGCACTACGCGGGCAACTTCCCGGTCTGGCTGGCGCCTGAACAGGTGCGCGTGATCCCGATCACGGATAATCACAACGACTATACGCTCAGCCTGGTGCGGCGCCTGCGCGGCGAAGGGGTGCGTGCCGAGGCCGATCTCGGCTCCGAGCGCATGAACGCCAAGATTCGCAAGGCGCAGGGCATGAAGGTGCCCTACATGCTGGTGGTGGGCGATCAAGAGATGGCGAACGACGCGGTCTCTCTGCGCCGGCGCGATGGTTCGCGCCAGGACGGGATGCCGACGAGCGAATTCATGGCCCTGGTCAAAGCACGTATCGCCAGTCGTGCGCCAGCCCTGTAGGAAAGGCGATGCAGCCGCCGCTGGCGCAGCAAGCGTCAGCGGCGGCTCTTTGCTTCATTGAATAAAGTCGTAGATGCCGTCGCGCTGTGGCCAGGCCTGACCACACGCGGGGCAGGTCAACGAGTCAACGGCGGCCACCAGGTCAATGCCATGACAGGCCGGGCAGCGAAACAGGCCAGAGGCAGCGACAGGCGTCGTGGTTGGCGGAACCTGCGCCTGCACAAAGATGCTGGGAGCCAACTTCAGTGCGCTGGCGTAGCGTTGCAGCAGGCCATCGAGCGCGGCCAGGCGTGCGGCCGACCAATGGCGCTTGAAGAAGCCGGCGCGGAAGTGCGAAACGGCCACTGCGCGCTGCACCGCAAAGCCTGCCCGCTGCATTTGTTGCGAGACCCACGTCGGATGAAAATCGAAGTTGAGCGGCACAAACTCATACGGCTCACGCGCAAAGGGGCTCCAGGTCTGGCGGCGCAGGGCAAAGCGCAGCATAGACTTGAGGTTGCGCTTGTTGGCGAACTCCAGCACAAAGGCGCCGCCAGGCCTGACGATACGTCGCAGTTCGGTCAAGGCGCGGGGCACATCCACCAGGTGATGCAGCACGCGTACCATCACCACCGTATCGAGGGTTTGATCCTGCAGCGGCAGGTCATAGACACTGCTGCGCACGAAGATGAAGCGCGCATCGTGCCCCAGGCGCTCCTGGGCCTGGTGCAGCATCGAAAGCGCCGGTTCCACCAGGATCACTTGGGTGTAACCGGCGTAGAGATCGGCCAGGCGCCCAAAGCCGGCCCCAATTTCCACGAGGCGGGCGCCAGACGGCGGAAGCAGCGTGCGCAGGGCCAAGCGCTCGGCCTGATCTTCGAACGCGCGCTCGCCGGTCCAGAATTCAACCCGATAAGCAGAGCCTTCATAGTCGCACAGGGCCGGCGCTGGGTCAGGTGACACCGGCGGTGTGGGCTGAGGAGATGATTCATGTGCGCGAATGGACAAAGTGGCAACTCCGCATTAGTTTTTTGTAAGAGAGTCCAAATGTTTCACGTGAAACATTAACATAACACGAAGCGATTATAGCATAGAGCGATAACAAGCACGAAATTGTGCTTGATTGTCTGTTTGACAGTCATGACGCGCATTGGTATAATGAGCGATGGGTTGACTGGTCGCGATGATATGCTTCGGCCAATCAATGGTCAGGGTGCTGGTAAGCCAGCATGACGGTGATAATGATGTATATCACACGCCGTCGTGATTGTCTCGCACCCTGAGTGGCCATAGAGTAACCTGGCCCCCTGGTCGGTTCGCTGCTCAGACAGCGGAGGAATTCCGTCAACGACATCTTTGTCTAATGCTCAACCGTGAGGTCGCATGACACTTAGAATACATTCATCAGAAATGCTGATGACGTTGAATCTCGACCAGGGTACACAGGATTGGTCGAGATTTTTTTTGGAGAAGCCAGCTAATGCAAAAGCGAGATAGCGACAAACCAATCCACGAGGAAGAAGATTTCGCTACCCTGTTCGCGGCCTATCTCAGTGAAAAGCAGAACCATCTACGGCCGCAGCACGGCGACTTGGTGCAGGGTATCGTGGTGGCCATCTCTGACAAGGAACTGGTCCTGGATGTCGGCGCCAAACAAGATGGCATCGTCCCGGCCAGTGACCTGGTCAAATTGGACACCGCGGCGCGCGCCAAGCTGACGATGGGTGCGACGATGCCCGCGATTGTGGTCAATCCCCACAACCTGGCGGGGGAGTTGATACTCTCCGTTTACCTGTCCCAGCAGGAACAGGATTGGTTGCAAGCGCAGGAACTCCTGGAATCTGGCGCCATTACTGAGCAGGAAGTCGTTGGCCATAACCGGGGTGGTCTGACCGTGACCTTCAAGAGCATTCGCGGTTTTGTGCCGGCATCGCATCTGGCCGACTACGGACGCGCGTCGGAAGCCGAACGCGCGGAACGCCTAAGCAGTCACGTTGGGCACACGCTGCCTGTCAAGATCATCGAGGTTGACCGCAAGCAGCACCGCCTGGTGTTGTCGCATCGCCTGGCCGAACAAGAGCTGCGCGAACAGCGCCGGGCCTCACGGTTGGATCTGTTGCAGCCAGGACAGACTGTCGAAGGCCGCGTAACGGCCATTCGCCCCTTTGGCGTTTTTGTAGACATTGGCGGTGTGGATGGCCTGATCCATTTGAGTGAGCTTGATTGGCAGCTGGTCAAGAACCCGCACGATGTGGTCACTGTGGGTGATAAGGTGCAGGTCATGGTGCTGCGCCTGGACGAGAATCGCCAACGCATTGCCCTCAGCCGACGCCGGGCGTTGCCCAACCCCTGGGAACTGATCATACAGCGTTATCACGCTGGGCAGGTGGTCAGCGTGCGCATCACCAAGCTGATGGAGTTTGGCGCCTTTGCCGAAATCGAGAACGGCGTCGAGGGTATGATTCACCTGTCGGAACTATCACATCGCCCCATCCGGCACCCGCGTGAAGCCGTCCAGGTGGGACAGGAACTGCCGGCGCAAATTCTGCGCATCGAGCCGGACCGCCAACGCATTGCGTTGAGTGTGCGGCGCGCCGTGACCGACTGGATAGCAGCGGATGACAACCACGCGCAGCAGGCGGGCGAAAACATTTTTATCGAGAATGATACTGCAAGCGAGCACGAATTGCGCCTGACCCCTTAGGCGGAAAAGTGAAGTCTATCCCCGCTTGCAGTAGAGTACAACGATTCGCTTGTTGATTAGACATAAATGACAGCGTCCATCTCAGGGAATGACCGGTTCTCTTCGAGAAGGGAGGTGAGACCATGACAGTACAACTTCGTCCCGGTGAGTCGCAGGATAACCTGCTGAAACGCTTCCGCAAGGCAGTAGCTGAAGCACGTATCCTGCCCACAGTGCGCCAGAAACGCTGGTTCACGCCAAAGAGTGAGCTTAGGCGCATCAAGAAGCAAAAAGCCATTCGCAAGGCACGACGTACCGTACGCAAACGCGAGCTGAGAGTTCAGGTCTGAAGATCACGCACCGCCCGCGGAGTGATAGAATGTGCTGGGCGCCCGACCCACCCGCCAATCTATCACTCCGGGAGCGGGCACGGCCTTGCGCCTGCCCGCGTGGGCGACCGCAAGGGTGCGCTGTGTCAATTAACACCAATAGTGCTGATTGCGACCCGGTTTTTTGCTGTATGTTATCGAAGGAGTTATTAGTCGAATGTCAAAAGACGAAGAAGATAAGATTACCGTCGAAGGTACGATCACCGAAACCTTGCCCAATACCATGTTTCGCGTGGTCATGGATAACGGACACGGGGTGCTCGCCTATCTGTCGGGCAAGATGCGCAAATACTATATCCGGGTTCTGCTAGGCGACCGAGTGCGTATTGAGCTTTCACCCTATGATCTGACGCGTGGCCGTATCGTTTATCGCCACAAGAAATAACTGCCGGCCCTGGCAAGGTCTTTGACAAGTCAAACATTTTCGCTTGACAAGTTGCTGGATTGAAGGTATACTAAAATTGCTTTAGGCGCAGCCCAAGAATGCTCCCCGCATAACCACATTCTTGTCGCGCTGCCACACATGATGCCGTTTATGTCATCGGTCTCCGTCATTTTTTTGAGGAGGTGATGGTTCGAACGAAAGAATGCCGCCAGCAAGAAACGAGAATCAGATCGGTGTCCGAACAGGGCCTCCCCGTAGGCCGTTGAACCAGGCAGTTGAAAAGTCCTCGTTTCAATCACGCTTTCTGCGCAATCTGTGCTTGTTCTGTTTTTCTGCCTGTAACCCATTTTGAATCGGAGGAGAAGTATGTTACGTAAGTTCAGTGCATTGTTCACCCTGCTCCTGGTAGTAGGCATGATCCTGAGCGCCTGCGGCGGTGCTGCAACGCCCACCGCGGCGCCCGCAGCCACCAAGGCCCCGGAAGCCACTAAGGCCCCGGAAGCCACTAAGGCTCCGGAAGCCACCAAGGTTCCGGAAGCCACCAAGGTCCCGGCAGGCCCCACGGGTACTGTGACCCTCTGGCACGCCTACGGGACCGGTAGCGCCGAAGAGAAGGCGCTGACCCAGGCCCTGGCAGCCATGAAGGCCGATATGCCCGGCGTCACAGTCAACGTCCTGCAGATTCCGTTCGACCAGGTCTTCAACAAGTGGGAGACGGAAGTGGCAGCCGGCGGCGGCCCCGACATGTTCACCGTGCCCAATGACAACACCGGCAACCAGGCGCGCGGCGGCCTCATTGCCCCGCTGGACGACCTGCTGAAGGGCAAGACCGACGCGTTCCCGGCCGCCAGCTTCGAGGGCGCGGCCGTTGATGGCAAGGTGTACGGCGTGCCCGGCATCATCAAGGCCGTGGCGCTCTACTACAACAAGAGCACCATCCCCACCCCGCCCGCCACGACCGCCGAGCTGTTGGCGATGGTCAAGGCCGGCAAGAAGATCGAAATCAATCAGAACAACTACCACAACTTCGGCTGGCTGACCGGCGCGTTCGGCGGCAAGCTGATGGACGCCGATGGCGTCTGCACGGCCGACAAGGGCGGCTTCGCCGATGCCTTGCAGTTCATGGCTGACCTGAAGGCCGCTGGCGCTGACTTCCAGACCGACGGCGGCAAGGCCGACACGTTGTTCCGCCAGGGCCAGGCCGACATGATCATCAACGGCCCGTGGACGCTGGGCGACTACAAGAAGGACCTCGGCGATAAGCTGGGCGTTGCCCCGATGCCCGCTGGCCCCGGTGGCCCGGCATCCCCGCTGGCTGGCGTGGACTACTGGCACATCAACCCGAATTCCGCTCCTGCGCAGCAGGCGCTGGCCGTGGATGTCGCACTCTATCTGTTTGGCCCCAAGGGCGCCCAGATTTACGCGGACGTGGCCGGCAGCCCGATGGTCGCCAAGGGCGTGGCCGCGGCTGATCCGCTGGTCAAGGCCTTTGCCGATGCAGCAGCCGCCGGTTTCCCGCGGCCGCAGAGCAAGGAATTCGGCAACTGGTGGGGTCCGTTCGGTGATGCCGTCACCAAGGTCATGGAAGGCCAGCTCAAGCCCGCGGAAGCGGTGGCAGAAGCCTGCGCGACCATGAACAAGGCCAACGGTAAGGAAACCGGCGCGGCGCCCGCTGAGAAGCTGGCCGGCACGATCACCTTGTGGCATGCCTACGGCACCGGCAGCACCGAAGAGAAGGCGCTGGCGCAGGTGCTCGAGTCGCTGAAGAAGGATCAACCTGACCTGAAGGTCAATGTGCTGCAGATTCCGTTCGACCAGGTCTTCAATAAGTGGGAGACGGAAGTGGCAGCCGGCGGCGGCCCCGACATGTTCACCGTGCCCAACGACAACACCGGCAACCAGGCCCGCGGCGGCCTCATTGCCCCGCTGGACGACCTGCTGAAGGGCAAGACCGACGCCTTCCCGCTCTCGAGCTTCGACGGCGCCAAGGTGGATGGCAAGGTCTACGGCGTGCCCGGCATCATCAAGGCCGTGGCGCTCTACTACAACAAGAGCACCATCCCCACCCCGCCCGCCACGACCGCCGAGCTGTTGGCGATGGTCAAGGCTGGCAAGAAGATCGAAATCAACCAGAACAACTACCACAACTTCGGCTGGCTGACCGGCGCGTTCGGCGGCAAGCTGATGGATGACACCGGCAAATGCACGGCCGACGCGGGCGGCTTCGCGGACGCACTGCAGTTCATGGCCGACCTGAAGGCCGCAGGCGCTGACTTCCAGACCGACGGCGGCAAGGCCGACACGTTGTTCCGCCAGGGTCAGGCCGACATGATCATCAACGGCCCGTGGACCCTGGGCGACTACAAGAAGGACCTCGGCGATAAGCTGGGCGTTGCCCCGATGCCCGCTGGCCCCGGTGGCCCGGCATCCCCGCTGGCTGGTGTGGACTACTGGCACGTCAACCCGAACTCCGCCCCTGAGCAGCAGGCGTTGGCCGTCGGCGCGGCGCTGTACATCTTTGGCCCCAAGGGCGCCCAGATTTACGCGGACGTGGCCGGCAGCCCGATGGTCGCCAAGGGCGTGGCCGCGGCTGATCCGCTGGTCAAGGCCTTTGCCGATGCAGCAGCCGCCGGTTTCCCGCGGCCGCAGAGCAAGGAATTCGGCAACTGGTGGGGTCCGTTCGGTGATGCCGTCACCAAGGTCATGGAAGGCCAGCTCAAGCCCGCGGAAGCGGTGGCAGAAGCCTGCGCGACCATGAACAAGGCTAACGGTAAGTAACCATATGGTATGAACCCCGGGGAGCGTCGCCTCGATGACGCTCCCCGGGGATTTCAGGGAATTACATCGTGCCCTAGTAGCGCCTTCTCTCATCTGAAAGGGAACACCTCATGGCTACTATGACAGAGCAGCCCACGCCCCGCAGCGGTTTCGCCAACTGGTGGATACGCACATCCACGACCCGCATCGCCTGGTTGTATCTGCTCCCCGCGTTCCTGGTGATGGGTATGATCACCTTCTACCCCCTGTTCTACCAAGTCTGGATGTCCACCACAGACTATAATATCAAGAATCTACGCATAGATGCCGTGGCGCCCAATCCAGCCAACCTGAGCGAAGCCTGCACCACCAACATGAAGGGCGAGTGTACGTGGGGAAGATTTGATAACTACCGCCAAATCTTCACGGGCGAATTGCCGGTTGCAATCGCCAACTTCAGCTTCTGGAATGTGCTCGCTTTTGATCTGGTTTGGACATTCACCAACGTCCCCTTCCACGTCATCATAGGTGTGTTGATTGCCGTGTTGTTGAACACCAAAGGCCTCTGGTTCAAGCGCTTTTATCGCGCAATCTTCGTCTTGCCCATCGTCATCCCTTCGCTCGTGGTCGCCGTGGTCTGGCGCAACATGTTCGACCCCGACTACGGCTCGATCAATCAGTTGCTTACCAGCGTCAGCCATCTATTCGGCGGCAGCACGGTAGCCGCGCGCTGGCTCGATCAGGTCAACTATCCAATCACCGGTATTCCCCTGACCCTCTCCTATTTTGCCCTCCTGATCGCCAATATCTGGCTGGGCTGGCCATTCATGACGATCGTGGCCACCGGCGCGCTGCAGAGCATCCCCGGTGACCTGTACGAGGCGGCTTCGATTGATGGCGCGACCGGGCGCCAGCAGTTCTTCAAGATCACCATGCCGCTCTTGCGCCCCGCGATCATCCCGGCCGCGGTGTTGGGCATGATCACGACTTTCAACCTGTTCAACCTGATCTACCTGCTATCCGGCGGTGGTCCCCTGCGCAGAACCGAAATCCTCGTCACCACGGCCTATCGCCTGGTCAACGAGAATCGCCTGTATGGTGTCGCTGCAGCCTTTAGTGTGATCATCTTCTTCGTGTTGCTGATCCTGACGCTGGCCACGAACTACGTGACCAAAGCAACAGAAAGGTATGACATCTAATGTCCACTTCAGCAAACCCGCTTCCGAGTCAG
This sequence comes from Candidatus Amarolinea dominans, assembly GCF_016704685.1. Taxonomy (NCBI): domain Bacteria; kingdom Bacillati; phylum Chloroflexota; class Caldilineae; order Caldilineales; family Candidatus Amarolineaceae; genus Candidatus Amarolinea; species Candidatus Amarolinea dominans. Next base: position 30,359 of record NZ_JADIZS010000021.1, on the reverse strand, counting down.
CCCGTTCGCAGGAGATTCCCCAGGCCGGACTTGCCGTATCGGAGTCAATTGATCCGTCAGTTGATTCTGTTATTCATCACCTTCATCACGCTCTTTCCGATCCTCTGGATCGTGAGCCTCTCGATTGACCCCAGCGGCATCGCTCGCCCCACAGAGCTGCGCCTGATCCCGCCCGGTGCGTCGTTGGACGCCTACCGCAGAGTGATGGCCCAGCCGACCAACAACCCAATCACCTTCGCGCAACTTGCCTTCAATTCCTTCAAGTTGGCGATGGGCGTCTCGCTCTTTTCTGTGGGGATCGGTGTGGGCGCGGCCTATGTCTTCTCGCGCTTCAAGATTCGCGGCCAGAAGTTTCTGATGTTGGCCGTACTCACGGTGCTGATGATGCCTTCGATCGGCTCGATCGCGCCCCTTTTCGTGTTGCTCAATAAGATCAGGATCGGGGTCAGCGCAGCCGATACCCTGCGCAATTCCTTGTACGGCGTCGGTCTGGCCATCATCTCAGGCGGGCTGCCATTTGCGATCTGGAACCTGAAGGGTTACCTGGACACCATTCCACGCGACCTGGAGGAAGCAGCACGCATTGACGGCGCCACCATCAACCAGACCTTCATCAAGATCATCCTGCCGCTGGCAACTCCGGCCCTGGCCGTCACTGCGTTCCTGGGCTTTCTCAGCGGCTGGACCGAGTTTGCACTGTCGTGGCAGTTCCTGAACAAGGTCGAGAACTTCACCCTGTCAATGGCCCTGTGGAACATGACAGGCCAGTACGCAGGCCAGGTGCCGTGGTCCAACTTCGCCGCGATGGCGTTGCTGGTGGCGACACCGGTTTCCGTCGTCTACCTGATGCTGCAGAAGTACATCGTCAGCGGTCTGACGATCGGCAGCGTGAAGTAGGCTGGCGTTGGCTTCTGACAGAGGCCGGGATTCTCAAGGAAAGCCGGGTTTCCAGGTGGAATCCGGCTTTTTGTTGCGCCCGCCGCAACTTGTGCTACAATGGATGCATGGATCACCCCCTGGCATGCGTGACGAGATGAGATGAGATGAGATGACCATGGCGATCTTGCAACGGTGGCCGCTGACCGCGACCAGGGACACGATAGTTTACCCGGAAAGTGATGGCAAACCGATGGCCGAATCTGATCTGCACCGCGAAATTATGGTCTGGATTATTCAACTGCTGCAGCGTTTTTTCGCAGGGCAGCAGGTTTACGTCAGCGGCAACTTGCTCATCTACTACGAAAAGGGCAACCCGCGCAAATCGGTGGCGCCTGACTGTTTCGTGGTGTGGGATGTGGAGCCGCGGCTGCGGCTCACCTACAAACTGTGGGAAGAAGGTCAGGCGCCGCTGGTGGTTTTCGAGGTGACGTCCAGGTCCACGCGGCGCGAGGACATGAAGGACAAGATGCGCCTGTACGCGCAGTTGGGAGTGGAGGAGTATTATCTCTACGATCCAACGGGCGATTACCTGAAACCATCGCTGGCTGCATTCCAACGCGCAGGCGACGGCTTCGTGCCAATGCAGCCAGACAACGGCGAGATGCGCCTGGGCGATCTGACCTTTCTGCCCGCCGAAGGCGAGTCGCCGGAGTACGTCAGCCCGCGACTCGGACTGCGCCTGGCGCTGGATGAGCAGAACCGTTTGCAGTTCTACTCGGTAGCCAGCGGCCAGCGGCTGTTGAGCGATTTCGAGATCAGCCAACAGTTCGAGGCTGAGAACGCCAGGCTGCGTGCGGAACTGGCGCGGCTGCTCGGCGAACTGGCATGATCGCGTGCATTTGCTGACTGCGCCCCAAAAGCCAGAGTAATCACACAGAACGCCAGCGCATCAGGCTGGCGTTCTGTGTTTGTGCTCTTCACGACAAATTGCATCGTGTCCGGCCCGAAAAAGGTCGGGCAACAGGCGGCGTCACTTGAGCGCGGCGGCTCTGTTGCCCTGTTCGGCCAGGCGGGCTTTGAGTTCGGCCTGGCGTGCGTAGTCAATGGCATCGGCCAGGATGCGCAGCGCCTCTTCAGGATTATGGAAACCCATGCTGTTCTCCGCGGCAATGAAATCCCAGCGCAACTGGGCCTTGCGGTGCAGCAGGCGCGCTTCATCCAGCGCGCCAGCATCGAACGCGGGCAGCTTGGCGGTATCGGTGATCGCCTGGATGGCGGCGACCAGCGCGTCTTCAGAGCGGCTCATCGTGTCGTTGACCTGCTTCTGAATTTTCGCCACGCGCTCCACCACATAGCTGACATCGGTATGGCACGCGCCGCAGGCCTGCTCCGCGTATTTCAACGGGCTGGCGACGAAGTGTGAGCTATACTTGACTGCGCCCTCGCGCTGGTAAGGCATGTGACAGTCCGCGCAGGCCACGCCGGCCTTGTAATGCGTGCTTTCCGCGCTGAACAGCTCATACTCAGGATGCTGCATCTTGAGCATGGGCGCGCCCGAGATCGCGTGCGTCCAGTCCTTGAACGGCTGGCCGTTGACCTTGAAATCCTCATAATACTGCTCGATCTCCTCGATGCGCGTGCCGTTGGTCCACGGAAAGGTCAGATACTTGCCGTCGCCCTCGAAGTAGTATTCGACATGGCAGTTGGCACACACCACGCTGCGCATCTCCTGGCGGCTGAGCTTATCCGGGTCCTTGCCCTGGGCCGCCAGCGCCTCGCGCAGCGCCGGGTTGGTCACGATCAGCTTCATGGTGCTCGGCTCATGACAGTTGGCGCAGGCAACGGGCTGCTCGACCAACGCCTTGAGCTCGCTAAAGGGCGCGGCATAGAACCTGGCCGGCGTCAATTCCGCCCACAGACGCGGGTTGTCGGCGCTCTTGCACGACATGCAGGCGCCGGCTGTCGGATTGCGCCCCGTCTGCATGACATCGGTCAAGGCCCAGTAGTGACCGCGATCCTCCTTGTAATCGGTGGCGAAGGCGTTGCCGGCGAACAGCGTCCTGAGGCGCGGGTCAGCATCGAGCTTCTGGACAGGCTCAGATCCGCCATACGGAGTTCTTGCCATCTCTTGCGTCCGCAGCCAGCTATCGAACTGATGCGGGAAGTTCACTTCCCACTTCTGCGGGTCCGGCTCCATCGGGGCAATGGCAACGAGCGCCTGGGGGCCACGCGTCTGCAGGGGCTGATTGTTCAGAAACACGAAAACGCCGATCAGGGTCGAGGCCAGCGCCACCACCAAGGCGGTCAGCAGCCATACGGTTCGTTTTCCTTGCATGAAGTGATCCTCCTTCTGGAGTCAAGTTCGTTGATCCTGGCCGCGCACGGGCTCTACTGATAAAGCGAATTGCCCCGCACGCCATGCGGCACGGTGCGGTGACAATCGAAGCAGTAGCGGCCCGCGTCCGGCTGACCATCGGCGACCTGCGAAACGGTTTCGCTGTGGCAGCGAATACAGTTCTCCTGCACCACCGCGCGCGTCGCCTCCGTGGCCCGGATGGCGTCTGGAATATGCCCGGTGGCAAAGGCTGACACATGGTTGAAGCCAGAACGCGCTTTCACAACGTATTTGGGAATCAACGCATGGGGCGTGTGGCAGTCGTTGCAGGTGGCGGCCGACTGGTGGCGCGAATGATACCAGCCCTCGTACACCGTCCCCATGACGTGACAATTGTTGCACGCCGTCGGGTCATTGCCGAGGTAGGCCGTGAAGTTGGTTGCGCGCAGGCCCACGCCAACCACGGCCGAGATCGCAACCAGGCAAATCAAGATGGGTATTTTCATGGCGCTCCTTTGTCGGTTACCTCTGGGAAACAAGAGACAACGCATTATCGCACACGAGCGCGCCGGAGAGTATGACCTATCGCATCAGGGGGGCATTTCAGCGCAGGAAGCGCATGGCCAGCGCGGCCGCGCCAAAACCATTATCAATGTTGACCACGGCTACCCCTGGCGCACAACTGTTGAGCATGGCCAGCAGCGCGGCCAGGCCGCCGAAACTGGCGCCGTAACCCACACTGGTCGGCACGGCAATCACCGGGGCCGCCACCAGCCCGCCCACCACGCTGGCCAGCGCGCCTTCCATGCCGGCCACCACGATCACCACGGCGGCCTGCGTCAACAGCTCCCGCTGGGCCAGCAGCCGGTGCATGCCGGCCACGCCGATGTCATTGATCGCGATCACCCGTCGGCCCCACAGTTCGAGTAGGAGCGCCGCTTCCGTGGCAACCGGCAAATCTGAGGTGCCCGCGGTGGCAACGGCGACGAACGGCCCGTCCGCCGGCAGCGCGGGCGCCATGCCCAGGGTGAGGATGCGCGGCATGGCGTGATAAAGCGCCGCCGGCAAGAGCGCCTGCACAGCCTGCGCCTGCTCCGCGCTGACGCGCGTCGCCACCGCCAACCCGTTCGCGGCCGTCAGGCGTTCCAGCAGGCGCGCAATCTGCTCCGGGGTCTTACCCGCGCCGTAGATGACCTCCGGCAGGCCGATGCGCAGGCTGCGGTGATGATCGAGTCGCGCGTAATCGGCCACCGTTTCATACGGCAGATCGCGCAGCACGTCCAGCGCAGCGTCTACCGAGGTTTGTCCGGCCTGCACGGCCCGCAACAGTTCCGTCAAGCGTTCAACCTGCATGTGCTATGCCCTCGTTGAGGCTGCCGCTGCGATAGCCGCGCAGATCGAGGGCCACGTAGAGGTAGCCGGCCGCGCGCACGCCCGCGTCCACCTGCTGGCGCAGGGCAAAAGCGGCGTCCAGTTCTTCCGGCGCGACTTCGATGCGCGCCAGCGTACCATGATGGCGCACGCGCACCTGGCGCAAGCCCAGGTCGCGCACGTGGCGTTCGGCGACGTCAATCTGACGCAGGGTGTCCAGGGTGACCGGCGTGCCGTAGGGGATGCGCGAGGAGAGGCAGGCCAGGGCCGGTTTGTCCCACACGGCCAGGCCCAGCGTTTGCGCCCAGGCCCGGATGTCGGCTTTGGTCAAACCGGCATCTTTCAACGGGCTGATGATCCCATGCTCAACGCCGGCGCGCGCGCCCGGACGGTGGTCGCCCAAATCGTCCCAGTTGAGGCCGTTGAGCACCGCGGCCAGGCCGTGCGCCTGCGCCACAGGCAGGAGCAGGTCGTACAGCTCGGTCTTGCAGAAATAGCAGCGGTCTGCGCTGTTGCGCACGTAGTTCGGGTCTTCCATCTCGTGCGTGGCGATGATCTCATGGCGCGCGCCGAGGGTCGCGGCAAAGCGCTCGCACGCTTCCAATTCCCAGGATGGGTACGAGGGAGAGACGGCGGTGACGGCCAGGACACGTTCGCGTCCGAGCGTCTGCACGGCCACGGCCAGCACGAGTGCGCTGTCAACGCCGCCGGAATAGGCCACCAACGCTGAGCCAAGTTCGCGCAACTGCGCCAGCAGGCGCGCCTGCTTCTCCACGAGGGGCAGCGCCGCGAGGTCGGGCTGCGCCAGTTGAACGGGGGCCTGATCGAGCAAATCAATCTGCATCACGTTGAACCTCATTCAAGCCAATCTTCCAAGCCAATCTTTTTAAGCCAATCCTTCAAGTCAATCCTCTCCCAGGTCGAGCAGGCGCTCCGTGTCGCCGGGCGGGGCTTCGTCCTGCGCCTTGTCCGCGGCCACCGGCGCCAGGGCCTCGGCCGCAATCAAGCCTTGCGCCGCCAGGTGCTGCGCGATGGACAGGGTGTCCGCGGCCAGGTGCAGCGTGCTGCCGGCCGCGGCCACCGTGCGCGCCAACAGGGCAATCGCGGCGGTGCGTTCGGCGCGATGGCTGACATCGCGGATATAAACCGCGCGCAGTCGCCCAGGGTAATGGAGCACCGCCTCGGTGTAGATTTCGGGGTCGGACTGGCCGCTGTCGCCCAATAAAACAAAAGGCAGGGTGGGGTAGCGCGCCAGCAGGCGCGCGATCACGCTCAGTTTGTGCCGCCGATGCTCCGTGGGCAATCCTGCCTGCGCGGCCCCGCTCCACTCGCGCAAGAACAAGGGGCCGGCCGGGATGTCCTGCAAGGCAAAGAAATCGCTGAGCAGGTCGTACAGGTTCCAGGGGCTGCTGGAAACGTAGAAGATCGGGTTGCCGGTCTGGCTGCCTACGCCGCGGTGCAGCGCCCGGTAAAGCGCGGCCACCCCCGGAAACGGCAGGCGCGAGCGCGCATTGCTCAGAAAGACCAGCCGCGCCATGCGCAGCAGGTGGGAGGTGTCGCTGATGACGACGGTATCATCAATATCGCTGATGACGCCGAAGGCCGCAGATGCAGGCGGGATCAGAATCTGGCCGGTGGCCTGCAGCGGCCGGGCGCTGGCTGGCTCCAGCAGTGACAGGGCCACCGGATGCCAAGCCTGGTCAGGCAGAGGCGCCTGCGGCATGATGTTGACCTCGAAGTAGCCGTTGCTGTCGGCGCGCACCTGTTGCGTCACGCCGCCGATGATGGCCTGCACGATGGCGCCTGGCACCTCCACGCTGGCAAAACGGCGGTACATGTTGTCCAGGTTGCGCCAGAGGGTGTCATGATCGTTCCCCGGCTGCACTCCCTTGTCCTGAATGACAAGGCCCTTGAGGGTGACCAGATCGCGCGAGCCATAGCCGTTGAACGCGACAATCTGGCTGCGCGCCCGGCCCAGGCGTTCATCCAGCCGGAATTTGAGGCGATCAAGGACATTGTCTACATCACCCAACGCGCCGAAGACAGCTTCTTGCCAGCTCATGGGAGATGACTCTCGCCAAATTTCATCACATATACTCAACCCACTTGAATAGCTGGCATGATAGCACAAACCCCGGTAACAGAGCTAAAAACCAGGCGGGCCGTTGCGACTCAGGGCAGCAGGCCGTGAGTGATGGCATAGCGCATGAACTCGTGACCCTGGATGCCGTACAGGGCCTGGCTCTTGGAGGTCATGAAGGTGGCCGCGGCATAACCGCCCCAGGGCGAAGAAGCGCCGCCCTGCCACGCGGCCAGGGCCACAGCCTGCCAGCGGGCACGTTCAGCCGGCGTCGGGTTGGTCTGCCAGAGCGCGCCGGCCAGCGCATCGGCCACCGGCAGCGCCGCCAGCTCGGCAGCATCCATGTCGCAGCCGCCGTTGGCGCCCAACCGCGCGCAGAAGGGCGCGGCCGCGCCCAGGTTCCAGGCGGAGGCGAACAGGTCGGCGTAATCACGCAGCCAGGCCTCCGCGGCCGCATCCTGCAGGCCAAAGTCTTCGAGCACGGCCAGGTAATGTCCACCACTCTTGACCAGCATAGTGCCAAACGCCAGGTTGAACGTATCGCCGCTGGGCGCCTGGCCGAAATTGATGGTAAAACCCGGCTGCCCAAAGAAATAGCGCGCGGGGGTCGTGTCGCTGATGACCTTGCGCGCCATGTCCAGGTAGGCCGGGTTGGCGGTGGCGGCGTAGGCATCGCTCATGATCTCCAGCGCATAGGCGGGGCCGCGCACGTTCTCCAACACATCGTTGTTGGCATAGCCGGGGCCGCAGTCGGGGTTGCAGGGGCTGTTCTGCAGGCGCCAGCGCGCGTTCTCGGCCAGCTCCAACCAGGCATCGCGCGCTTCGCCTTCACCGGTCAGGTAGTAATACCAGAGCACGCCGCGCACGCCGCCCGACCAGTAGTCCAACAAGGCGTAGCGATGCAGATAGGGTGAGGGGTCGGCGTGCCACTGGTTGGTGAAGCGGGCGCCCCACGCCCAGCCCACGCCGTAGGGCGGGCCTTGCGTGCTGTCCAGGCACAGCGGGTGTGACATCCATACGGCGTCCAGGCCGGTGCAGTAGCCATGCACCATGTCAATATCGGCCTGATGACGCGCGCCGGCCGTGGCCAATGCCCACCAGTGTTGCCAACGCAGCCCGGCGTCGGGCGCGTCGAGCGTGCGCAAGGCCTGGGCGAGGAAGAAGTAGGGATGGTCGTACTGTTGATTGTGAAAGATCGGCGGCCAGTCGCTGCTCGTTTCATCTTCGGCCACGGTGTCGCCCACGTTGCGCCAACCCCACTGCTCGGCCCGCGGCAGATAGGTCCAGCCGGTTGGGCTGACCCCCTCGTGCAGCACGTCGAAGTTGGCGGCCGGGTAGAGAATGGCGGCGTCGTTGTAGCCTTCATACGCGCCAAAACGCGCCGGGTCGAACGGCTCCAGGTGCAGCAACGCACCGGAATCGGCATACCAACGGGCCGGCGCCCAGGCCAGCAGCGCGGACGTGTCGCCCACAGCGAACGGTGGATGGGCGGCCGGCGCGTCACCCCAAAACTGAAAGAGCATCTCGTGTGTCTTGCGCTCGCCCACGCGCAGCTCGAAGGGCATGGCGGCCTGGCTGGGGAAAAGCGCCACCTGCACCTGTCCGTCCTGCGCAACCTGCAGCGCTTTGGGGTAGTTCTGCCAGAACTGATGCACGCCCACCGCCAGACCGCCGTCGGCGGCGGCCAGGCCGGCCCAACCCTGGCTGCGGCAATCGGCGGAGGCTGCGCCTTCACTGCAGGGGCCGTGCAAGCTGCTGCCGTTGGCGGTGGCCGAGTAGCCGCGGAACGTCGTTTCGCCGGCCAGCGTGGGGTGGCGCCACTGCGGCCCGCCGGACGAATCCTGGTAGAGGGTGGCCGTCGTGGTCAGCGCGCCTTGCCACTGATCCAGGGTGTAGGTCAGCGGCGCGCTGGCTGCCAGGGTCAGTTCGAGCGCAAGGTCGTCGAAGACGATGCTGTTGGGCGACCCGAACGCGATGATGTCCGGCTGCCCAAGACCGCTATTGGCCAGGGGGCGGTCGTTCCAGACGCCGTAGAAAACGCGCACGGCGCCCGCGCCGGCGTAGAAGTGCAGGCGCGCGGTGTAGGCCAGCAGGTGTTCGCCGCTGAGGTTGGCGTGACGGCCGCGAATCCGCACCACGCTGTGCAACGGCCCTGCCAGTTCGACGACCGCCTCATCCACCGGCCCCAGGGCTGCACGAAATGTCTCGCTGCCCTGGGTGATGACCGGCCCCTCGCTGCTGCTGAGCAGGGCATCGTCCACCGCGCCGTCGCCGTCGCGATCCACCCAGACTTGATCGAAGAGATTGAACGCCTGGGTATTCAGTTGGAAACGGGCTACCTGGGTGTCAACCAGGATGGCGGACGTGGTTTGGGTGATGATGATCGCCGGCGCGGAAAGCGGCGCGGTCGGGTCGGGGTGGCGTGCGCGGGCCGGGGCGCTGACCGGCGCGCGCCGCGCGGGCGCGGCCTGGCCGGGCAGGACGATGCCAGGCGGTACGAGCGGCGCCGGGCTGAGCGCGCCAATCAGTCCGCCGCCGCCGGTGGTCAGGGTGTAGGTCATGGTGCTCTGCGGCGCCATGTCAGCCTGGAAATCCACCAACACCCAGCGGATACCCTGGCCGCTGTCCTCCGGCGCGCCGCCCCAACGCGCCAGCACCGTGAACTGGGCCGGTATCGGCTGGCCGGAAGGGGCCAGCACGCGCAGACTGGCCGCGTCGGTTATCCACAGCGCGACTGGCAGCGGTACACCGGAAGTAACCGGCGCCGCCTGAAGGGCAACCGTGGATGGGTTCGACACGCGCAGCGGCGCCGCGAAGGTGGCCGGTGGCGGCGTTGGCGTTCGGGTCGGGGTCACGGTTGGCGTGGGGGTTTGGGTCGGGGTGACGGTCGCGGTGGGCGTGGGGGTGGGCCAGGGCGCGTTGCATAGCTGGCGCCAGAAGTCAGCCGCCAGGCTGACATCCATGAGATCCACAACGCCATCGCCATTGATGTCCACCGTGGCCGGGAAGCCGCTGCGCAGCCACCAGGCCGCGACCAGTTGAATGTCGAGCACATTGACGATGCCATCATGACTGACATCGGCCCGGCACGCGGGCGCCAGCGTCGGCGTGGGGGTTGGCGTGGCCGCGGGCGACGGGCGACTGCATGTCCGCCGCAATCTCGGCTGCGCTCAGCGCCCGGTTGTAGATGCGCACGTCGTCCAGGCGACCCGCGAACCACTCCGACCAGATGGCATTGCCGCCGATGGTCAGTTGGCCGTCGGAGGTGACCAGGTTGCCTGTGACCGGCGCGCTGCTTGTCTCCGCGCCGTTGACGAACAGGCGCAGGGTGGCGCCATCATAGGTCATGGCCAGGAAAGCCCAGACGTTGGGCGTCAGTGAAGCGGTGGGGGGCGTGCTGCGCTCGCCGGTGGTATAGATGTAGCCGCGCGGCCCTTCGGCGACCGTGCCATACTGTTCAGAATGGGCGTAGAGAGCGTAGACCAGATCGCCTGGCTGGGCCTTGAAGATGACCGTGCGCCAGGCGCTGTTGTCAATCTGCGTGGGAAAGGTCCACGCCTCCAGGGTCAAGGCCGTCGTCAGATCGAGCAGCGGGCTGTCCGCGACGGTCACCCAGTCGTTGTTGCCGTCGAAGCTGAGCGCGGCGCCGGCGTGTCCGTTGGGCGTCCAGGTGGCGCCAAGCAGCGCGCCGATGTGGCCCTGGCCGCTGGCGTCGGCCGTGGTTGCGCCGGCGCCTTCATCGAAGGCATAGGCAGCCACCAGGCCGAGGTGTGGTTGGCGCGCCGGCGCAGCCGCCAGGGGGATTGCGCGGATAGAGAGGAGCAAGGGAATGACGACAAGGGCCAACATCACGGCGGACGCGGGCTGCAGATGACGAAAGACAATACGATATACAAGATGAACGGGCATGGCTAAGATCTCCATTGATCGCAAGCAGGCGAAGCGGTTGCGCCTCACTTGGGCGCAAACCATTGCGGGGCAGGGCACTCAGGGCACTCAATATAACGAAGCAAGATAGGCCGCGGTCAACCCGTTCGCGCCCGGCGCAAACGTCTTTTTGCCTTTTGGGCGATTTCAGGGTAATCTATGGCCCCTCGATTACTGTTCGTCTCCGCGGAATCTGTGTGCCGAATGTCGGCTTCCCCTACCTCCCCTGTCGTCAGCAGTAGATCAGATGCACCTGCCGTCCGCAAATCTCGTCGAATCTGGGAGAGAAAGCTATGCCAAAGTCATCCGTGGTTCGTGTTCTGTTGGGTGGAGCCTTGTTGCTCCTGGTCATGCTCGCTATTTTTGCGCCAGCCGCCGCGCCGGTCCCGACCCTGCGCCGGTCTGGCGATGCGGAACCTGATCGCAATCTGGAACTGTATCTGGCCGAGCGCGGCAGCGCGCAAAACGGCGAATCTGAGTCGCTCATGGCAATCGGCGATTACTGGTACCACCGGGTGTCATACCCCACGGGCCAGTTCAACCCGGCCTGGGTGCGCGAGGCGGCAGCGCAGGACAGCCAGGTCGAGCGCGCGGTGCCGGCCGGCGAGGTGATCTACGGTAAAGCGCAAACCGAGTCGCCGCTGACCCTGAACGCCAATCGTTTCACGTCGTTGGGACCACAACCGCTGCAGAGCAATGGCTGTTTGAGCTGCTACAGCTATGGCCTGGTGGCCGGCCGCACCAACGTCATGGCGATTGACCCGGTGAGCACGAACGTGGCGTATCTGGGCGCGGATGGCGGCGGCGTTTGGAAAACCACCAACTGCTGTTCAGCGGCCACCACCTGGGCGCCCGTCACCGACGACCCGCTGCTGGCGACGATTGCCATTGGCGACATCGTGATTGACCCCAACAACCACAACACCGTCTACGCGGGCACCGGCGACCTGCGCTTTGGCTCCTTCTCCTTCGGCAGCGCAGTGCTGCTCAAGAGCACCGACCAGGGCGCAACCTGGATCAATCAGGGCGCCGACGTCTTTGCACCCTACTACCCCCAGGCGGCCGGCGTGTTTCCGCAGTATCAGGCCATCGGCAAAGTACGGGTGGATCCCAACAACAGCAACAACGTGGTGGTGGGCACCAAGACCGGCCTCTACCTGTCGTACGATGCCGGCGCCAACTGGACCGGGCCATGCACCACGAACGGCTTCAGCACGCAGCGCCAGGACACCACGGGCCTCATTCTGCGCGACATCGGAACCGACACCCAGATCTATGCCTTCATCGGCGCGCGTGGCTTTGCGACCACCGTCCAGACCAACCTGCATCTGAACGGCGCTAACGGCGTTTATCGCGCCCTGCTGCCGGCCAGCGGCTGCCCCAGCGAGTTGGGAAACGCTCAGCCGGGCCGACAACGGCTGGCCGGCCGACACGGCCACAGGCATTCCCGTCAACACGGGCACGCTGACCGGCAATCGGTTGGGCCGCCTCGACGTCGCCATTGCTCCCAGCAACTCCAATGTGATCTACGTGCAGGTGCAGGCCATTCTCGTCACCGGCGGCGCTCAGCGCGGCGGTCAATTGGGCGTCTGGCGCACCACCGACGGCGGCACCACCTGGTCACAGCGCTCGAGCCAAACCGGCTTGACCGGCTGCTATGGTGACTACGGCCAGAACTGGTACGATCAGGGCGTGGCAGTTGACCCGAACAATTCGGACATCGTGCTGATGAGCACCGTGGACATCTTCAAGTCCACTAACGGCGGCACCACCTTCACCGATAAGACCTGCGGCTACGCGGGCGGCACGGTTGTGCATGTGGACCACCATGCGCTGGCCTACGTGCCCGGCTCTTCGACCACCTTGCTGGCCGGCAGCGATGGCGGCGCGTATGTCAGCACGAACGGCGGCGAATCGTACACCCAGATCAACAACAGCCTGAGCACGCTGGAGTTCTATTCCGGCGACATTACCAAGGACTTTGCCACGGCCGCGACGCCGGGTATCAACGGCGGTATGCAGGACAACGGCTCCGCGGTCTATGTTTGGGCCGCGGGCAACCCGGGGCCGGCGGTCTGGCAACTGCGCAAGGGCGGCGACGGCATGTTTGCCCGCATCGAACCGATGCTGGGGCAGCGCTGGTACCAGGAAAGCCAGAACGGCGCCCTGGCCGTCAGCACCACGGGCGCGTATGGCAGCCAGTCATCGGCCACCGGCGGCTGGTCGGCCGACAGCCGGCGCAGCTTCATCTTCCCCTACGAGATCCAAAAAAATGGCTGCCCGGGCACCGGCTGCACGCACATGATCGCCGGCTCATACCGCGTCTGGGAGACAATCCTGGGCGGCATTCCGACCAGCTCTTGGGTCATCAACAGCGGCGACCTGACCAAGAACACGTTGGCCGATCGTTCGTTCATCAATCAGTTGAACTACGCCTGGAGCGACGCCACGAAGGCCATCGTCGGCACCAATGACGGCAACGTGCAATGGGGCCGCAACCTGGGCGCCGGCGTGGCGAATTCGGCCATCTGGGTGAACCTGACGGCCGGTAACGCCGTGCTGCCCAACCGTCCAATCCTGGACGTGGCGCTGGACCCGGCCAACCCGCTGATCGGTTATGCGGCCGTCGGCGGTTTCGATCAGAACACGCCCACGACGCCGGGGCACGTCTTCCAGGTCGTCTGCACGGCCGACTGCGCCAGCTTCACCTGGGCCAATAAATCGGCCAATCTGCCCAACATCCCGGCCGATTCGATCATCGCCAACCCGCGCTTCCCGCAGCAGGTGTTCGTGGGCACGGACTGGGGCCTGTACTACACCAATGACATCAACCAGGTCACGCCGGTCTGGTATCGCTTCCAGGCCGGGCTGCCCAACGCCATGATCTGGGACATGACGATTGACAGCGGGGCGAGCACCCTGGCCCTGTGGACGCGCAGCCGCGGCGCGTATGTCTGGCCGCTGCCCGCTGCGCCGTACCGCACCTGCCCGGACTTCAACGCCAACGGCACCGTGGGCGTGGAGGACATCAGCGCGATTGCGGCACACTGGGGTGAAACCTCGGCCTCGCCAGGCTGGAACAACCGCTATGACCGCAACGGCGACGATCACATTGATATCGTGGACATCATGCTGGTGGTCGTAGCCTTTGGCAGCACTTGTTAAGGCCTTTGCCATGCAAATTCCCACCTTGCTGGACATCCTGGCAGCGCAGCGGCGCCTGCGGCCTTACCTGGCGCGCACACCGCTGCACAACTATCCGGCGCTCGATGCGCTGATCGGCACGGCGGTTTACGTCAAGCACGAGAACTACCAGCCGATCGGCGCGTTCAAGGTGCGCGGGGGCATCAACCTGCTGGCGCAGATGAGCGCGGCCGAACGCGCGGCCGGGGTCATCGCTGCGTCCACGGGCAACCACGGCCAATCGGTGGCGTATGCGGCGCGACTGTTTGGCGTGACCGCGCGCATCGTGGTGCCAGAGGGCGCCAATCCGGGCAAGGTGGCTGCGATGCAGGGGATGGACGCGGAGGTGATCCTCCACGGTGCGCGCTTCGATGATGCGCGGCGTCACTGCGAGGAACTGGCGCAGGCGCACGGTTACCGTTACATCCACTCAGGCAACGAGCCGGCGCTCATCGCCGGCGTCGCCACTGAGGCGCTGGAGATGCTGGAGGATGAGCCGGGCCTGGAGGTGATCATCGTGCCGATTGGCGGCGGCAGCGGCGCGGCCGGGGTCTGCCTGGCCGCCAAAGCGATCAACCCGTCCCTGCGGGTCATCGGCGCGCAATCGGAAGCGTCGCCTGCCGCGTATCTGTCATGGCAGCAGCACGCCATGATCGAGGCGCCCAATCGCACCGTAGCCGAAGGGCTGGCCACGGGCGCGGCGTTCGAGCTGCCGCAGCGCATCCTGTGGCAATACCTGGATGAATTTCTCTTGCTGGGCGATGATGAGATCTTGCGCGCCATGCGTTGGCTGGTCGAACGGGCGCACACCCTGGCCGAAGCGGCCGGCGCGGCGCCCCTGGCCGCCGCCTACCGCCTGCGTGACAGTCTGGCCGGGCGCAAGGTCGGGCTGATCTGTTCCGGCGGCAACACCAGCGTCGCCCAACTGCTGCGCGCCTTGCAGAGCGATTAACCAGAAAACGCAAAACAACCACGAGCGCCCATGCGGCGCTCGTGGTTGTTTGTTTTTTTTTGGTGGCGACGCGTGCCTACTGAATCTTCAGCAGCATCGGCGCCTGTCGCCACAGATCTTCCAGCCGGTAGTAGGCGCGCTGCGTGGGCGACATCACGTGCAAGACCACATCCCCATAATCGAGCAGAACCCAGCCCGAATTGGTGTCGCCCTCCACGTGCAGGGCTTTGCGGTCGTCCTTGGCGCTCTCCGCCTGGGCATAGTCAGTAATCGCTTTGATCTGTCGTTCGGAGTTTGCCGTTGCCATAATAAAGTAATCGGCCAGCACTGACACCTTCGCCAGCTCCAGCAGCACAATATCCTCAGCCTGCTTGTCCGCAACCAGCTCCACCAAATGGCGAGCAAATGTCGTCGAGTTTTGCAAAAATCCTCCTTGTCGGTCACATCACATACTGTCTGATGCGGCGAACGTGTCAAATTGTAGCACAAGAGCGCGGCTTTGGGCAAGAGAGGAATCCCCTTGCGCAGGCTGGCTGCTGCACGAATCGTCGGGCAAGCCGATGGCGTTCTCGACGGCGAAGGCTCCTTACCCGGCGGGCCTGCGCAAGGTTGGGCGATTCTTCGGCCGCCAACCCTCGCAGGGGCCAATGGACATCGCAGCCCCGTGAATGAATTCACGGTCTGATACACCGAAACCTGCTCAAGCAGGTTGGTGTTGGGTGCGACGACTCAATTCGTGTAATTCGTGGCAGCAGCCTGACGCGGATGCCGTGCGCCTCTGAGATCGTCGTCTCGTCGCAGCCCTGCGAGGGGTCGCGCCCTTACCGCTTTGGGATATCGGCTCCGCTATTTGGGATACTTTGGGTAATTTGACAGATAGAACAATCGTGCTACAATACATACGAACACATTTTCTATTGCTAACCATTGTTGAAGCACCCATCCATTGATACCATGCGGGTGACATGTGGGTCACAAGGAGGCACGATGAGTCTGTCCATCAATCTGTCACAACGTCAGCAGCGTATCGTTGATTTCATCCACCGTTACATCAGCGAATACAGCTACCCACCCACCATTCGGGAGATTGGCGAGGCCGCCGACATCAGCTCCACCTCCGTGGTGAAGTATAACCTGTCCAAACTGGCTGATTTCGGTATTCTCGAACGCGACGCCAGGAGTTCACGGGGCATTCGCCTGCGCCACGAGTCGGTGGGCGTGCTGCTCAGCGCCACGGGCGTGCGCGTCCCGCTCTACGGCACCATCACCGCGGGTGCGCCCATCATGCGGCCTGACCTGGCGGAGGCGCCCATCGTCACCGACACCATCGAGCTGACCCGCGACATCGTGCGCGAGCCAGAAAATGTCTACGCCCTGCGCGTGCGCGGCGACTCGATGATTGACGCGCTCGTGCGCGACGGCGACCTGATCGTGCTGCGCAGCCAACGCGTCGCGGAAAGCGGCGAAATGGTCGCGGCCTGGCTGCCGGAGCGCAGCGAGACGACGCTGAAGTATTTCTACCGCGAAGGCCGTAACGTGCGTCTGCAGCCGGCCAATCCAGCCTACGCGCCGCTGATCTTCCCCGCGGAAGAGGTGGAGATTCAGGGCAAGGTGATTGCCATCATCCGCCAACTGGACTAGGCCGATGGCGTCAACCATCTTCCTGGCCCTGGGCAGCAACCTGGGCGAGCGCCGCGCCAACCTGGTGCAGGCGATTCAACGCCTGGGCCAGGCCGTGCAGATCGGGGCGCTCTCGAACGTCTACGAAACGCCGCCCTGGGGCGTCACCGATCAGCCAGCCTTCTACAACCTGGCGCTGGCCGGCGTGACCAGTCTGACCCCCAGCGCCCTGTTGACCTTCGCCAAGCAGATCGAACAGGACATGGGGCGCCAACCGGCTGTGCGCAACGGGCCGCGCCTGATTGACATTGACCTCTTGCTGTACGACAACCTGGTGTATGCCAGCGAGGCCCTCGTGTTACCGCACCCGCGGCTGCACGAACGGGCCTTCGTTTTAGGTCCGCTGGCCGAGATCGCCCCGCACGTCGTACACCCCGTCATCGGGACCACGATGCAGCGCCTGCTCGGCCAGGTGAACCGTGACCACATCGTGCCGATCGGCCCCATTGACCTCGCCACACAGGCCGCACCCCTCAATCCCTTTGCCTGGCGCCCTGCACAGACTGCGCCTTTCGCCTGGGGTACACGCACCTATGTCATGGGCATCATCAATGTCACGCCCGACAGCTTTTCGGGCGACGGGCTGGCGCATGCGGATGCCGACGACGCGGCCTGGATCGCAGCCGCGCTGGCCCAGGGCGAGCGCTTCTGGGCCGAGGGCGCCGATTGCCTCGACGTGGGCGGTGAAAGCACACGTCCCGGCTCCAGCCCGGTGGACGCGGAGACCGAGCTGCGCCGCATCCTCCCGGTCATCGAGGGCCTGGTGGCACGCGTACCGCTGCCGGTATCCGTGGATACCAGCAAAGCCGTCGTGGCCGTGGCCGCCCTGCAGGCCGGCGCCCGTGTGGTCAACGATGTCTGGGGTTTGCGCCTCGATCCTGGCCTGGCTGAGGTCATTGCGCAGGCGCAGGTCCCCGTGGTGTTGATGCACAATCGCAGCCGGCCGAAAGAGGCCCAACAAGAGGCCCGGCTGGGCGGGCGCTACGTCGGGGTGCAGTACAACGACCTGTTGGGCGACATTCAGCAGGAATTGCAGTTTTCTGTGGCCCTGGCCCGTCAGGCAGGAATTAGCGCCCACCAAATCATCCTGGACCCTGGCATTGGCTTTGGCAAGACCCGCGAACAAAATCTCACCCTGCTCAACCGCACCGACGCCATCAAGGCCCTGGGCTTTCCGGTGCTGGTGGGGCCGTCCCGCAAATCGTTCATCGGCTACACCCTCAACCTACCGCCCGACCAACGCGTCGAAGGCACCGCGGCCGCTGTCGCCGTCAGCATTGTGCGCGGCGCGGACATTGTGCGCGTGCATGATGTCCTGGCGATGGTGCGCGTGGCCCGCATGACCGACGCCATCGTCCGTTAGCGAGTCTGCCTGTGCTCGTAGTGCCAACGGGCTATTCTGCTACTCACCGTCTGGCGCTATCCTGGAAGGCAGTGGCAGAGACGCCACTGCGCCGGCCCCACTCATGGTGTGGCAACAATCGTCAAAAGGCGCTGCATCACGGCCCAGCGCCCCCCTGTCGAATTTGTATCGTCCGGTTGACCGCAGGAGGCAGTTGTCATGGTAGCACCGAGCATTTACTCAATTTCGATGTGGCAGACAGAACGCGACCGCGTGAACAAAGGCAACCGGCGCGACCTACCCCGCTCGTTGTTCAATGTTTCCTTCCATCCACTCTATCTCCGCCGTGAGATTCGTGACTTGTTCGTCCTGTTTCTCATCATCCTCGCGGCCGGACTTGGCCCGCTCAACAACGTGCCTGCGCTGGCCTTTGCCGGTTTGGCCGGGCTGAGCTATGTGGTTGTGCGCTGGTACTACTTCGCTCACCGGGTGGGCCTGCGTAGCGCCTCGCGCTATCTGCTGAGCATCTATGTGATCGAGGCATCGGTGCTGACGCTGCTGTGGACACTGGCGCAAACCCTGCGTCACATCGTCACCCTGTCGTTCTGGGCCGACATCAACCTCATGGGCGGATTGTTACTGCTCGGTATGGTGTTGCTGTTAGCCGGTGAGGCAGTCCTGGGGCGCTGTTTCGGCCTCTTGACCGCCAGCGAGGCCGCCGGTGTCCCCCACATGGAGACGGCCCTCAATCACATGTCACACACCGATCGTTGGCTGCTGCGCACACCGCCAGCCGCCGATCAGGAGCTGGCAGGTTAGGGCTGAAGATTCGAGAACCAACGGCGCCTGGTGCGACCGCCATGATCCCCCAAGAAAAAACGGGGCCGCGTGACTTTGTCAGTCACGCGGCCCCGTCCGCGTGCCTACGCCGGCGACCAGTGCCGCTCGATCAGCTCACGCGTGCGCTGGATGCCGACAGCCGGATCGCCAGCGCCCTCATATTCGATCACCAGGGGGCCACGATAGCCGGCCCGCTGCAGGATGGCGAACTCCGCGGCATAATCAATGTGTACCTCCTCGCCGCTCTCCGTGAACTGCCCGGCCTTGGCGTGTGCATGGATGGCGTAGGGCGCCAGCAGTTCGATGCCTGCCAGACGCTGCTCCGGCGGGAAATTCCCCAGATCAAGGCAGACGCCCAGCCAGGGCGAATGGACCTCCTGCACCATGCGTAGCATCGCGGCCGGCTCCGTGGTCAGGCCCCAATGATTCTCCAGCGCCAGGCGCACGTCCGCCGCCTGCGCCAGCTTGATCGCCCCGCGTAGCCCGGCAATCACCCGCTCGCTCACGCCCGGTGTCGTCATATCATCAGATTTCTCGCGATAGTCGCTGGTCACGCGCATGATCGGTGCGCCCAGGCTGCGCGTGACGGCCAGACCCGCGGCCACATAGGCCAGCGCGGCCTCCTGCTGCCGCGGGTTGCCGGTAAAGTCGCTATTCAGGGTGAACGCCGCACAGCGCACCCCGGCCTGATCACAGGCCGCGCGCAGATGCTGGCGCGTCGACGCGCTGCCCACCCAGGAGCGTTGAAAGGCCGGCCAGGCGTCGCGGCCACGCAGCTTGCCCCACACGCGCCAGGGCAGGTAGCGCACGCGGCTGAGGCGCGGCGGCGGGTAGAAGAGATCGTTGAGTTCAACCAGGTCGAAGCCAAGTGCAGCCGTGCGCGCCGGTATGTCGTGCAGGGTCAAACGACCGGCGTAGAGCGCATCATGAAAGCACCAGGCAGAGACTCCAAGCGATGGTAGCATGGCTTATTTCCTCACCTGCACGCCGTGACCCTCGACCACGCGGCCGATTTCCCAGGCCAACTGACCGAGTTCAGCGCAGGTTGTGTAGAATGTGGATAACTGTGCGGCCGGTACGGCCAGGAGCAGGCCGCCGGAAGTTTGCGGGTCGTACAAGATCAACTCGTCTGCCGTGCTGATGCCGGGCTGCAACTGCACGCGCGGGCTGAAGAAGCTCCGGTTACTGTGCGTGCCGCCCGGCGCCATGTCAGCCTCTGCATAACGGCGGGTACCTGGCAGCAGGGGCAGCGCGTCCAATGACAACTGCAGAGCGCCGGCGCCGCGCTCAGCCATCTCACAGGCATGGCCCAGCAGGCCAAACCCGGTAATATCGGTGGCGCAGCGCACGCTGGCGGCCTGGCCGGCGAGCATCGCGCTGCGCCCCAGGGTCAACATACTGACGATGGCCGTCTCCAGGTCATCCGCGTCCGCCTGATCGCGCTTCGCCGCGGTGCTGATCAAGCCAGTGCCCAGCGCTTTGGTCAAGATCAGGGTATCGCCCACCTGCACGCCGGTCTTGCGAAAGAGGCGCGCCGGGTGAACCTCGCCCACCACCGCCAGGCCATAGAGCGGTTCGGGATTCTTGATCGTATGCCCACCCAGGATGATCGAACCGGCGCGGCGCACCTGCTCCGCGCCGCCCAGCAAGATCTGCGCGATCACCTCGGCCGGCAGGCTCTCGGGAAAAGCGGCGATATTCAAGGCAAACAGAACCTCGCCCCCCATCGCGTAGACATCGCTCATGGCATTGGTGGCCGCGATAGCGCCAAAGGTGTACGGGTCATCCACAATCGGGGTGAAAAAGTCGGTCGTCGCAATCAATGCCCGCTCCGCGTTGAGCTGATAGACGCCGGCATCATCGGGCGCGTTGAGTCCAACCAGGACAGCGGGATGCTGCATGGTGGGAAAGAGCGGTTCGAGCTGACGCAGAACCTGCGCCAGGGCTTCAGGAGCCAATTTCGACGCTCAGCCCGCGCAACTGGACAGGCTGGTCAGGCGGACGCGGCCGCGCAGATCGTCGGTTGCCATCATCAGTGTTTCCAATCTCAAGGATGAGGCGCATTATAGCGGAAGGGTGCGTCGTTGGCAAGCGTTTCTTGACGATTCACCCTTAATCATTTGACAGTCACGCCAGAAGACGGGTATAATGCACGACACGATACGGGAGAGGAGTGCCTTTCTACCTCGCCCGTTTCTGCTGTCATAAACCAGAAACAAGTTCAGGCTGACGCTCACGTAACGGCTGTTGAACGGAAATCTATTTTCATAGGAGTCTCTGATGCCAAAGCGAACATGGCAACCCAAAGTAAGACGGCGCCTGCGTGTGCATGGTTTTCGCAAGCGCATGCAGACCACGGATGGTCGCAACGTGATCAAGGCCCGCCGCCTGAAGGGTCGCAAGCTGTTGTCTGTCGCCCTGACGTGGCGCAAGATGCCGCCTAAGTAAGCGGCCCGTGACCGACTGTTGGTGAACCGTCGCTACCGACTGCGCGAACCTGAGCGTTTTCGTGAGGCGCGTCGTGCAGGTAAATCGTGGACCAATCCCCTACTCGTTCTGTGTGTGTTACCAAACGGATTGAATCAATGCCGGTTCGGTTTCTCTGTCAGCCGGCGACTTGGTAACGCTGTGCGCCGTAACCGCGTGCGCCGGCGTTTGCGTGAAATCATCCGCCTACACATGGCGGCCATGGGGCCAGGGTGGGATGTGGTCATGATTGCCCGCCCGCCTGCGTCCCAGGCCGATTTCATCACCCTGGAAACGGCCTGCCTCGCGCTGTTGAGACGCGCATCGTTGTTATCGTAGGTTGTGATCGTTTACGCATGGCCAAGGCTTTCATGCTGCAACTCATTCGGCTGTATCAACGCTTCATTTCACCGGCGTTGCCACCTAGTTGTCGCTTCACCCCGACCTGCTCCCATTACACCTACGAGGCCATTGAGCGATACGGCGTGTTCAAGGGCGGCTGGTTAGGCGTCAAGCGCATCGCGCGCTGCCATCCCCTGAATCCCGGCGGTCATGACCCTGTGCCCTGAGGATAATGCTGTGTTGTGTTGCTAAAAGGAATCAAGATGCGCAAATTACGCTCGGTTGGTCTCATCGTTGCCTTGCTGGTGCTGATGCTTGTGCTCACCAGTTGCGGCGCGCCAATCGCGACCGACCCCAACGCCCCCCCCAACGGCTGGTGGGAGACGCTGATCGTCTTCCCGCTGGCAGCCGCCCTCTCCTGGATGAACAAAATGCTGCAAGCCGTCGGCATGCCGTACAGCTATGGCTTTGCGATCATCCTGTTCACCATCCTGATCAAGGTCGTCACGCTGCCGTTGACCATGGCGCAACTGCGCTCCATGCGCACCATGCAGCACCTGCAGCCCCGCATGCAAGAACTGCAGAAAAAGCACGGCAAGGATCGTGAGGCCCTCTCCAAGGCCCAGATGGAGATGTACAAAGAGGCCGGCTACAACCCTGCCGGCGGCTGTCTGCCCTTGCTCGTTCAAATGCCCATTCTGTTCGGTCTCTACCAGGCGCTCTATCACCTGACCAACATCGGCGAATTGGTGAACCAGGCCTTTTTCTGGATTCCAGACCTGGCCTACCCTGTTCAGTCAGAGGGGATGGGGTGGATCACGGCCAAGTTCGCGGCCGGTCAGTACGGCACCCTGGTTGGCTACCTGATCCTACCCGTCTTGCTGGTGCTGACGCAGATCATGCTGCAAAAAATGTCGCAGCCGGCCACCGCCTCCAAGCAGGACCAGGACCCGCAGCAGGCGACCATGCAGCAAACCATGACCTTTATGCCGCTGGTCTTTGGTTTCGTCTTCATCTCCCTGCCCGCCGGTCTCTCCCTCTATTACGTGGTAAGCAACATCCTCAGCATGATTCAACAGTATTTTGTGACCGGCTGGGGCTCTCTCAAGATTCCCGGCATCACTCTGAGCAGCATCGCGCCGGCCATGGGTACGCCAGGACAATCGTCCATTCCCAGTGAGGCCAAAATCACCGAGTCGCGCGAACCTGAAACCGGTGCTGTCAAAGCACGACGTCGCACAAAGAAGAGGAAGTAAGTTGGCTATGGCTACCCCAGAAGAAAGCATTGAAATTCGCGCCAAGACGGTTGACGCGGCCACTCGTGAGGGCCTGCGCCGTCTCAACCTGTTGCGCGAACAGGTGGACATTGAGGTGTTGTCCGAGGGCAGCCGTGGCATCCTCGGTTTTGGGGCCGAAGATGCGCGTGTACGCCTGACCCCGCGGCCATCGGTCGCGCCCGCGGCCGCACCCCCGCGACCAACCCGGTTGGAACCGTCCCCGGAACCGAAACCAGTCAACCCACCCCCGCGGCCAACCCGGCTGGAGCTGCCCCCGGAACCGAAACCAGTCAGCCCACCCCCGCGGCCAACCCGGCTGGAACTGCCCCCGGAACCGAAACCGGTCAGCCTGCCGCCGCGGCCAACCCGGCTGGAGCTGCCCCCCGAACCGAAACCAGTCAGCCTGCCGCCGCGGCCGGCGAAACCAGAGTTGCCCGTGGCCGCGTCCCTGGAACTGGTGCAAACCGCGCCGGTCGCCGCGCCTGAGCAAGCGACCGCCAGCGCAGAGCCGGCGCCCGCGGCCAAACCCAAAGCCGACAAGATTCCCGTCAGCGATGCCGTCCTGGTGGACACAGCCGCGGAAATTCTGGGCAATCTGCTCAACATGATGGGCATCAATGCCACGGTGCGCGGCCATGCGGCTGCGCCCGACATGCCTGGCCGCGACGACGAGTCAACCTTGATCCTGGACATCGTCGGCAACGACCTCGGCATCCTCATTGGCCGCCGCGGCGAAACCCTCAGCGCCCTGCAATACCTGACCCGGCTGATGCTCAATCATCGCCTGCATCATTGGAGCAACGTCGTCGTGGATGTGGAAGAGTACAAGAACCGCCGCGAGCGCGCCCTGCAGCAACTGGCTACGCGCACCGCGGAACGCGTCGCCGCCACCGGCCGCACCCTGGCCCTGGAGCCAATGCCCGCCCGCGAGCGCCGCATCATCCACATCGCCCTGCGCAATCACCCGGAAGTGCATACCGAAAGCGTCGGCGAAGGCGAAAACCGCAAGGTGACCATCATCCCCAACGCCGCTCAATAGCATGAGACCAGAAACCCGGCTTCTCACAGAAGCCGGGTTTCTTTGTGTGCAGGCGTCTTTTGGTTTTCGCGACGCCTATGCTACAATCAGCAGCATCCTGGTTGTAGTAGAGTGTCATGCTAAATTTTCTGGTCATTGGTCATATCACACGCGATGTCTTGCCGGCCGGCGGATTTGCCCAGGGCGGTACCGCCACTTACGCGGCCATTGCCGCCCGGCGCCTGGGAGCGCAGACCGCCATCCTCACCCGCGCCGCACCCGATTTCCCCCTGACTCCTGACCTGGACGACATCACGCTGGAACGTCTGCCCTCGGCCGACACCACCACCTTCGAGAACCGCTATTTCGACGGCCACCGCCGCCAGGTCGTGCATACCGTGGCCCCGCTGCTGACCGTGGCCGATGTGCCGGCCGCCTGGCGCACAATTCCCATCGTGCTGCTCGGCCCCATCGCCCAAGAGGTGGACCCGGCCCTGGCGTCGGCTTTTCCCGGCAGCCTCCTCGGCGTCGTGCCGCAAGGCTGGATGCGCCGCTGGGACGCGCAGGGCCATGTCAGCCGTCAGGACTGGGAAAGCGCGGCCGAAGTCCTGGCCGGCGCGCAGGCGTTGATCCTGAGCGATGAAGACCTGGGACACTCCACCGCAACGCTGGCGTATTACCGTCGCCTCTGCCCCCTGGTGGTGCTCACCCTGGGCGCACGCGGCTGCCAGGTCTGGCAGGGCGACCGCATGACCGCGATGCCGCCCCGCCCCGCGCACGAGGTAGACCCCACCGGCGCGGGCGATGTCTTTGCCGCCGCCTTCCTGATTCGCCTGGCTGCCACCGGCGACCCGCTGCAAGCCGCACGTTTTGCCAACGTTGCCGCCTCGTTTTCGGTCGAAGGGCAGGCCACTCATGCCATTCCGAGCCTGGCCCAGGTCGAAACGTGGCTAACCCAACACCCAATTGAGGCGCAAAGTTCGCTGTGACTCGTATCCTTGCCTTTGCCAATCAAAAAGGAGGCGTGGGCAAAACCACCACCTCCGTCAACCTGGCAGCCTACCTGGCACAGGCGTCCAAGCGCGTGCTCCTGGTGGACTGCGACCCGCAGGCCAACGCCACCAGCCACGTCGGCATCAACCCTCAGCACGTCATCTACGACCTGTACGATAGCCTGATCGGCCAAATGCCGCTGGGCAAAGTGGTCTCTCTGACCTACCGCGTCGGACTGGAGATGGTGCCCTCCGCGCCGCGCCTGGCCGGCGCTGAAGTCGAGATGGTTGGGCTGTGGGCGCGTGAGTATGTGCTGCGCCGGGTGCTGGAGCCGGTAGCATCAGGCTATGATTATGTCCTTCTGGACTGCCCCCCCAGCCTGGGCCTGCTGACCATCAACGCGCTGACCGCGGCCAACGGGGTCATCATCCCCATTCAGTGCGAATACTTCGCCCTGGAAGGGCTGGCGCACCTGCTGGCCACCATTGACCTGGTGCGCAAGAGCCTCAACCCGGCGCTGACCGTGCAGGGGCTGGTGTTGACGATGTACGACGGCCGCACCAACCTGGCGCAGCAGGTGGTGAGCGAAATTCGCCAGAACGCGCCGGCGCCGGTCTTTGCCACCCTCGTCCCGCGCAACGTGCGCCTGAGCGAAGCGCCGAGCTTCGGTGAAACGATCCTGACCTACGCGCCGCGTTCGCCGGGCGCCCAGGCCTACGAGGCGCTGGCGCAGGAATTGATGCGGCAAGAAAAACCAGTCAACCCAGGACAAACGCCATGAGCCATATCAAACGCGGTCTGGGCCGCGGCCTGAGCGCCCTCATCCCCACCACGCCCACGACCTCCCCGGAGGTTAGCCAGGCGCTGGTCGAAATCGAGATTACCGCCATTGCTCCCAATCCGCGTCAACCACGCCAGGCGTTCGACAGCGAAGCCCTGCAAGAACTGGCGGCTTCGATCCGTGAGCATGGCCTGATTCAACCGCTGATCGTGACCCGCGCCGCGGGTGGGCAGGCAGACGCGGGCGGCCCGGCCTACTACCTGATCGCGGGTGAGCGCCGTTGGCGTGCGGCGCGCCTGGCCGGTCTCAACCAGGTGCCGGCCATCGTCAAGGAGGCCAGCGCGCAAGCTGTGCTGGAAATGGCGCTGGTCGAGAATGTGCAACGCGCCGACCTCAACCCGCTGGAAGAGGCCACCGCGTACAGCGTCCTGATCGAGGAATTCGGCCTGACGCAGGCGCAGGTGGCGACGCGGGTGGGCAAAGCGCGGGTCACCGTGACCAACCTGCTGCGCCTGCTGCGCCTGAGCGATCCGGTCAAAGAGGCGCTGATGGCCGGCGTCCTATCAGAAGCGCAAGCGCGGCCCCTGGTCGGCCTGGATGACGACTTGCAGGCCGAGGCGCTGGCGATCATCCGTCACCGTCACCTGACCGCGCGCCAGGTGGAAGAGCTGGTACACCGCCTGACCCTGGCCGCGGCGCCGGAAGCCGCGGCCGGCGAGCTTGATTCGCAGGCGCTGCACGTGCAAGCCCTGGAAAACAACCTGCGTGAGCGCCTGGGCACCAAGGTGGAGATCAGCCGCAGCGCGCGCGGGCGCGGGCGCCTGGTCATTCATTTCTACTCTGACGAAGAACTGCAGGCGGTCATCGAAGCCATCGCCGGCGCGGAGTGAAGCCGGGCGGTTGAAACCGCTGCAACCGCTGCAAAGTCGGCCTTCGCCGACTGGGGCAAGCCGCCCGGCGGCGGCTGCATTGCCCCCTATCCGCGGAGAGGTGATCCACCATGCATGCAACCATGCTCCTGACCAATGCCCGCATCTACACGCAGGATGCGGAGCGCCCAACCGCCCGCGCCGTCGCGCTGGCCGGCAATCGCATCCTGGCGGTGGGTGATGATCTGAGCCACCTGGCCGGCCCTGATACGCAGACGCACGATCTGGGCGGCCGCACGCTGCTGCCCGGTTTCATTGATGCCCATATCCACTTCGTCGGCTGGGCCTTGCAGCGGCGCTGGGTTGACCTGGCCGATGTGCTGAGCGCGGCGCAGGCCCTGGCCGTCATCGCGCGCAAGGCGGGTCAGATGGCGCCTGGCCGCTGGCTGCGTGGCGGCGGCTGGGACGCCAACGTCTGGCCGGAGGGCCTGCCCACGCGGCAGACGCTCGATCAGGTCGCGCCCCTGCATCCCGTGGCCCTGGACAGCAAAGATTGGCATTCGTTGTGGGTCAACAGCCTGGCGCTGGCGCGGGCCGGCATCACGGCATCCACGCCCGACCCCGCCGATGGCATGATCGAGCGCGATCCGCAGACGGGCGAGCCGACCGGCATCCTGCGCGAGAACGCCGTCAAGCTGCTGGATGGCGTCATCGAGCAGCCGGGCCTGGACGAGAGCTGTGCGGCCACGCTGGAGGGCATCCATCTGGCCTGGGCCAACGGGCTGACCGGCATCCACGAGGCCAACGACACGGCGGAGATGCTGGCCTTTCGCACCTATCAGGCTCTCCTGCGCCGCGGCGAGTTGGGGCTGCGCGTCAACCAGGCCATCCCGCGCGCGCAGCGTCAGGCGGCCATTGATCTGGGCCTGCAGAGCGGCTTCGGCAACGACTGGCTGCGCCTGGGCAGCGTCAAGTTCTTTGCCGACGGCGCGCTCGGCTCGCAGACAGCCTGGATGTTGGAGCCGTATCGCGGGCGGCCGGACTGGCGCGGCATCTGTACGCTGGACCCGGAGGAGTTTACCGAGGAGGCGCTGGCGTGCAGCGCGGCCGGCCTCAGCGTGATGATTCACGCCATCGGCGACCGCGCCAACCGCCATGTGCTGGACGCGCTGCGCCTGGTGCGCGCGGCCGAACCAGAATGGCAGACCGGCCAGGCCCAGCCGGCGCGACCCTGGCCGCCGCTGCGCCACCGCATCGAGCATGTGCAGATCATCCATCCGGACGACGCCCCGCGCCTGGCGCAGTTGGGCCTCATCGCCTCCATGCAGCCCATCCACGCGACCAGCGATATGCTCAACGCCGATCGCTCATGGGGTGAGCCGCGCGTGCAGGGCGCGTACGCCTGGCGCAGCCTGCTCGCCAGCGGCGTGACCCTGGCTTTCGGCTCCGACGCGCCGATCGAAGCGCCGGACGTGCTGGCCGGCATCCACGCCGCGGTGACGCGGCGCCGCGCGGACGGCGCGCCCGGCCCGGCCGGCTGGCAGCCGCAGGAGCGCATCAGCGTGGCGGAAGCCGTGCGCGCCTACACCCTGGGCGCGGCCTTTGCCAGCGGCGAAGAAGCGAGCAGGGGTTCCATCACCCCCGGCAAACTGGCCGATCTGGTGGTGCTCGACCGCGACATCTTCGCCTGCCCGGCTGAGGAGATTTTGCAGACTCGCGTGTCGGCGACGGTGCTGGATGGGAGGGTAGTGTACGGGGAGCTGTGAGCGTGACGGTTACGCCAAACCAAACACCTTACGAAGGCGCGCTTTGACCTGAGCCTGCATGGCAGGCGACAAGACACCCAGTTCACGTTGCAGCAGGGAGGTTGTGGCTGTCATCAAACGGTGTAGTTGAAGGGTGGATGAAACCTGGAGTCCCGTTGCTCTGAAGTCCGTACTACGTGCGTCAATAACCAAATCGGTTTCCAGGAGTTTGTCTGGAATACGGCTCGTGACAAAAGCCAGGATCACGTGTCTATGCGGCCCAATGGGATCGGTGAGACAAACGGCAGGGCGGACCTTGCTGCTGGAAAGATCATCGAATGGAAACGGGACGAGAATGACTTTATGCTTCGTCACGGAATGGCTTCCCATCGCTCAAAGAGTAGATATCTTCCTCGGCATCCTTGAGAAAGGCAAACGCCGGATTATGGGCTGCGGCGGCCAACCACTCGGTTTCTTCCCACTCGTCTGTGGGGGAATAGAGCACGATCACCCGCACCCGCTTGGGGCCGAAGATAGGCAGCAGCTCATCCAGTTTCAGTTGACGGCGCTCATTCACAGTTCCGGTCAATTCGATGGCCGTCATCGTGGCTTCCATGGTGACACCTCCTCAAGCAGCGAATCTTGTCCAGCGCCAATTATACACGAAGTCTCAATTTATGGCGAGACACCCGCAGAGCTTGAGGCTCTGACGCCTGGAAAGGGCGCCGCGCATTCTCGTGGGCTTGAAACCGTGCCACAGCCGGAACAAAGACCACGGGCTTCCAGCAGTTCCAAATGTGGCTGGGTTTTTGACCACAGAGATCACAAAGAACGCAGAGAGGCTACCAATTTGCGTCTGATCTGCCGTTTCTTTGTGTTCTCTGTATTCTCGGGTGGTTGAATGTGTGCTACATTTGGAACTCCTGAGTGAACACGCAAGCGGTTGACAACCAATCGGGTCTCGTCTATAATGCAAGCGTGTTGCATATTGGACGGTAAATCCAGGAGAGAACGGCATGTATGTCGCTCGCACACTCGAACCTTGGGTGCTCAGCGCGGCGGAGCAGTTTCCCGTCGTGTTGCTGACCGGGGCCAGGCAGGTTGGCAAGACCACCCTCCTCAGACATCTCTGCCAGGAGGAGCGCACCTACGTGACCCTGGACGATCCTCTCGTCCTCAGTCTGGCCAGGGCGGAGCCGGCGCTGTTTATGCAGCGCTTTCCGCCCCCGGTGCTGATAGACGAGATGCAGTACGCGGCCGACCTGTTGCCCTACATCAAATTGGCCTCCGATCGCGCCCAACGGCCGGGGCTGTTCTGGCTCACCGGCTCGCAGCAGTTCCACCTGATGCAAGGGGTGTCCGAGTCGCTGGCGGGGCGCGTGGCCGTGCTGCACCTGCTGGGGCTTTCCAGAAGAGAGCGGCTGGGGCAAGGGCGAGAAATTCGTCCATTCCTGCCAACGCCTGCAGAGATTCAACAGCGAATGGGCGCCGGGGGCAAACTCACGCTGAGGGAGCTTTATCGGCTGATCTGGCGCGGTGCGTTGCCCGCAATCGCCCTCAACGACGCCGTGGAGCGCGATCTGTTCTACGGTTCCTACGTGCAAACCTACCTGCAGCGCGACGTGCGCGACCTGGCGCGCGTCGGTGATGAGATGGCGTTTGTGCGCTTTCTGCGGGCGACGGCCGCGCGCACCGGCCAGCTCCTGAATCTGGCCGATCTCGCGCGCGACGCGGATGTGGCCCCGAACACGGCCAAAAACTGGCTCGCCATCCTGCAGACCGCCGAGATCGTCTATCTGCTGGAGCCGTATTCAACCAATCTCAGCAAACGACTCGTCAAGGCGCCCAAGCTCTATTTTCTTGACACCGGCCTGGCGGCCTACCTCACCGAATGGGCCAGTCCGGAGACCCTGGAAGCTGGAGCCATGTCCGGCCCGATTCTGGAGACCTGGGTGGTCGTCGAGCTGCTCAAGAGCTACTGGCACAGCGGACGGCGGGCGCCGTTTTACTACGTCCGCGACAAGGATCAGCGCGAGATTGATCTGCTGATCGTGCAGGATGGCATCGCTTATCCCCTGGAGATCAAGAAAACCGCCGCGCCGGGTCGGGATGATGTCCGGCATTTCGGAGCGCTGGCGCATCTCGGTTTGCCCGTCGGCCCGGGCGGCGTCATCTGTCTGGCGGAGCAGTCGCTGCCGCTCACGGCTACGGCCCAGTCCATCCCGGCCTGGGCGCTCTGAGCCACGAGCTAAAGGCGAGGCTTGCGGCGCCAGACCTTC
>NZ_JADIZS010000020.1:0-118117 GCF_016704685.1 Candidatus Amarolinea dominans | reverse complement strand
CCTTTGCGCTCAATCTGCCGGAAGTATCGGCTTCCATTCTTGACAGCCATGTGCAGCACCTTGAGGCCAGCGGCGCGGATGTGGTGGTCACCTGTGACCCCGGCTGCCTGCTGCACCTGAACGGCGGACTGGACCGCCAGGGCTGCCGGGTGCGGGCCGTTCACCTGGCCGATCTGCTGGCTGGCCGAGTCACACCTGCGCCTGCGCCCGCAGCGGCGAAGGTGGTCAAACCCAAGCTGCGCCCGCGCCCCTGGTAGATCAACGCCCGTTTGGAGACAAAACGATGACCGTCACGCCTACTTCCTGGCAGCCTCCCGACCCGTCGCCTCCTGACACGCGCCGCGACTGGCTGCTGCTCGCTCTGGCTTTGATCGCAATCATCGGCATCACTCTGTTGGCGCCGGGCGGTCTGCTCGACAAGGCCGACAAGGTGGGCTATGCCGTCTGCCACCGCATCACCATACGCTCTTTTCTCATCGGTGAGCGACAGATGCCGCTGTGTGCGCGCTGCACCGGGCAATACCTGGGCGCGGTTGCCGGCCTGCTCTACCTGCTCCTGCGGGGACGGGCACGAGCCAGTGAGCTCCCGTCACCGTCCGTGCTGACGGTGCTCTTGCTCTTCCTGGGCATCTGGGCCTTCGATGGCGTCAACTCCTACCTGACGCTCTTTCCGGGCATGCCTCACCTGTACGAGCCGCACAACATCCTGCGCGTCAGCACTGGGCTGCTGCAGGGCTTCGCGGTGGTCAGCCTGGTGTGGCCGGTGTTCAACCTGACCGCCTGGGCGCAGCCGGACCCGCAGCGGTCGCTCGACCATGTGGGTGAGCTGGCCTCACTGGTGGGCATCGGCGCGCTGCTGGTGCTGGCGCTGCAGAGCGAGGTGGAAGCCATCCTGCTGCCGTTAGCGATCGTCAGTTCCCTGGGCACCGTGCTGATGTTGACCCTGGTGTTGACGGTGATGGTGCTGCTGGTTCTGCGCCGCGCCAATCGCGCCACCCGTTGGCGTCACCTGCTCATGCCGCTGGCGGCTGGCCTGGCCACCAGCCTGACCCTCATCGCCCTCATTGACAGCGCCCGCGCCAGCCTGACCCGTGCGCTTGGACTGCCCTTTTAGGAACGGGCGCTTGGGTTGCCAGGCGCGTCGAAGTTTGTTATAATCCGTCAAGTAACTTGCTATCCCCACGCGTCTCCCCAATTTCTTTTTTCTCATCACGTGCGTAGGAGGAATTGTCATGATTCAGGGTGTCAACTTCAGTGAGATGATCAGTCAGAGCATCAAAGTGCTCACGCAGCCCCGTACTGAGACCTTCGAGGAGTTCGAGAAGCATGGCGGTCAGCGTGAGGCGTTGACCTACGTTGGCGTCGCGGCCGGCCTGGCCGGCGTCGTCGCTTTCATCGTTGGTATCTTCAGTGGTCCACTGGTCGCCATTATCGCCCTCTTGGGCGCGCTGATTGCGCCGCTCTTGAGCTTCTTCGTCTTTGCCTTTGTGATCAATTGGATGGGTAAGCAGCAGGGCGGCACCGGCACCCAGGACGAGGTGTTCTACACCTGCTCCCTCTACACCGCGCCCATTTTGGCTGTCACCGGCATTGTGGGTAACATCCCGGTCCTCGGCTGCCTCTTTGCCCCTGTCAGCCTGGTGCTGGGACTCTATCAGCTCTATCTGGGTTATCTGGCCACGCGCGCCAGCATGAACCTGGACCAGAACAAGGCCATCATCACCGTCATTGTGGCCATCGTGGCCCAGTGGATCGTCTTCGCCGTCATCGGCGTAATTGTTGCGGCCATCGCCATCAGCATGGGCGTGGCCTCAGGCGCCATTTCAGCACAATAACCGCCCTGGCAGAATGCTCTTGCCACGGACAAGACCGACAAGGAGGATCCATTGGACATTCAGAAATCGCTTACCTTCCAGATCGAAGATGAAAACTGGACCAACAAGGTGCTCGTTGGCGCGGTTATCAGCGCCGTTCCCATTCTGAGCCTCGCAGCTACCGGCTATGGGCTGGACGTGGTCAAGAATGTGGTCGCGGATGAGGCACGGCCCTTGCCCAGCTGGGACAACCTCGGTAACCAGTTTGTGCGCGGCTTGGTCTACGTGGTCGGCGTCTTGATCTACTTCTTGCCTTTGTTCATCATCGGCTGTCTGTTTGCGGTCGTGGGCGGCGGTCTGGGCGCGGCCATGGGTGATTCGCAATCAGCGCAGGATTCGTTCGGCGCATTGCTGGGCGGCGGCGGCATCTTGTTCGTCTGCCTGACTCTGTTCTACTCGCTGGCCGTGCTCGTCATCCTGCCGGCAGCGACGGTACGCTTTGCTCTCACCAACCAGTTGAGCGAGATGTTCAAGTTCAAGGAACTGTTCGCTGACATCCGGCGCAACGTTTCTGGCTACTTGACCGCCATCCTGGTAGTCGTCGTGGTTGGGATCGTGTTGGGGATCGTCGTCTCTGTGGTGAGTGGCATCCTGGCTCTGATCCCGATCTGTGGGTGGATCGCCGCCTGGATTATCAGCGCCGCGGCCAGCTTCTACGTGCAACTGGTCGCCAGCCATATGTGGGGTCAGTTCCACCGCGACGCCCGCGCGGCCGGTACGGTCACGCTGTAGACGTATCACGCCACAAATAGAAAAGGACGCCAGCCCATCAAGGTTGGCGTCCTTTTCTTTTGAGTCCTTTTCAAGAGGCGCCAACTTTTGCGGAGTTGGCGCCTCTCATCCCCGGCGTTTCGCTTATGCCAACTCCCCGCGCAGCCGCGCCAACTCCGCGCGCAGCCTGGCGCTCTCGGCCTCGGCCTCAGCCGCACGCAGGTCAGCCACCTGCCCGCCCGCCGCACAGACCCCTCCTCGGCCGCGCTGTTCGGCCCGCTTTCGCCTCGACCTCGGCCGTCCGCAGATCAGCCAGCCGCGCCGCAGCTTTCGCCTGCTGACCGATCTCGAAATCGCTCAGCAGCCGCTCGCCGCTTTCCACCGAATAGAACTGCAAACGATTTTCCTCATCCAGCGCCAGGCGCAGCCCCAAGAGGGGGCTGACGTACTCCGGCGACTCGCCCTCGCCGGGCAGAAAGATCAGGTCGCCCAGGTGCATCTCGCCGTTGTCCGGCTGCATCGGCGCGAAACTGTCGCCCACGCGTTGAAATGCAACCAGCGGTGGTTTCAGATAGTCGCTCGTTGGATCGTAGAGATAATACTCCTCCACCCCCAACTGCGCGTACAGACGCATCTTGTCCTTCATGTCCTCGCGCCGCGTGGACTTGGACGTCACCTCGAAAACCACCTGCGGCGCCTGGCCTTCTTCCCACAACTTGTAGATGGGCCGCAGCCGCGCTTCCACCCCCCACACCACGAAGCAGTCCGGCGCGACCGATTTGCGCGGATTCCACTGCTCGTAATAGATGAGCAAGTTGCCGCTGACGTAAACCCGCTGCCCGCGAAGAAACGCTGCAGCAGATGAATGATCCAGAACATAATCTCGCGGTGCAGGTCAGATTCGGCCATCGGTTTGCCATCACTTTCTGGGTAGACTGTCACATCCGCGGCCATCGCCAGCGGGATACGTTGTCTGATCGTCATAGTCATCACCTCACGCGCAACAGGGGCTGGGAGCGTACCTGAGAGTTGCCAACTTTGCAGGGTTGGCAACTCTCGTCTTCGGCGTTTGGCTCATGCCTTGGGTGCCTATTGTACCACAAGTTGTAGCACAAACAACGGAGTTCAGGCGAACAAGGGCACAGGCGCCAGGATGATCGGCGCCCAGGAGTCGGCCGCGGCCAGGGCGCCCTGCATCGAGTAGGCGCTGGCCCAGGTGATGCGCACCGTCGCCAGTTTGCCGCGCCAGTCGCCGGCATCCTCGAAGAAGACCAGTTTGTTCTGGCGTGAGCGCCCGCGCCATTTGCCCTTGTGCTGATCCTCCACCAGCACCTCCACCGTTTCACCGAGCAGTCGCCGGTTCTTCTCGCCCTGGATGCGCTCCTGCAGGTCTTCCAACGCGTGCAGGCGCCGATGTTTTTCCTCGTCAGGCACATCATCCACCATGCGCCGCGCGCTAACGGTGCCGGGACGCGGAGAATAGCGCGCCAGGTGCGCCTTGTCCAGTTCCAACTCCGCCAGCAGGTCGTAAGTGTCCTGGAACTGCGCCTCGCTCTCGCCTGCAAAGCCCACGATGACATCGGTGTGAATCGCCACATGCGGGATGCGCTCCCGGATACGCTGGATCAACGCCCGATAGTCAGCCACCGCATAGCCGCGCTTCATGCTCGCCAACACCTCATCATTGCCGGCTTGACACGGCACCTCGATGTGCTCCATGACCTTCGGCAGATCGCGTACCGCTTCGAGAATACGGTCGCTCATGTAATTCGGATGGCTGGTGAGAAAACGGATGCGCTGCAAGCCCTCGACCTCGTGTACCGCATAGAGCAGATCGGCCAGGTCGGGAGAGGGTGTGGAGAGCGGACGGTTGTCGTAGCCGTAGCGGTCCACAATCTGACCGAGCAGCGTGACTTCACGCACACCCTGGGCGACCAGGCCGCGTACCTCGTCCACGATTTCGTGAATGGGACGGCTGCGCTCGATCCCGCGGCGGAAGGGGATGATGCAGAAGGTGCAGGCGTGCGAGCAGCCGTAGACGATGGGGACATGGGCCGCAATGGGCGCCTGGCCGTGCGCAGAAATGTGCTTGACACTCTGCCAATGCGTGGTCGCCACGGCTGTGGTCCCATCTTCATCCTGCACGTGGTAGCGGCGGGCCAGTTGCCCGGCTTCGATGGCGGCCAGCTCCTCGGCCAGCCATTGATTGCGCAGATGATCCACCAACGGCTGTGGATCAGAGGGCGACAGCAGGACATCCACATGGGGAAAACGTTTGAGCAGTTCGGGCGCGGGCTTGACGCCGACCAGGCACCCCATTAGGGCGATGGTGGTATCCGGGCGCTTCTTCTTCAGCGGCTTCCAGGCCCACAGCTTGCCGACTGCCTTCTCCTCGGCGCTGTTGCGCACGACACAGGTGTTGATGACGAGCACATCGGCGCTCTCCTCCTGGTCCGTAGGCACGTAGCCCAGGCGGTCAAGCTCGGCGGCCACGTGACCGCTATCGGCCACATTCATCTGACAGCCGAATGTGTGGATATGATACGTTTTGGACATCGGTTCCTCCCATGGTGACCGGCGTGCAACCGGGCAGGGAAATCGGCGGTCAAACCGACCGCGTGGGGGTTGAAATTGTAGCAGGCCGCGTAGCTTTGTCAAAATGGCTGGCGTCCGGTATCATCCCCGTGTTTTGGGAATCTTAGCGCTGGTGTTGCCTGGCCGTCTCATGCCGTGAGCCTGGCCGGCACGCACCGTGCTTCAAGCAATGACTGGAGATCATGATGTTCTACCCAATTTACGATGCTATCCACCCCCTGACCCGGCGACAGCAGCGCTTCACGTCGCGCCTCGTGGTCCTGCCCTTGTTGGTTTTTGGCATCAGCCTGACGTTGACGGCCTGCGGCGGCGCTCAGACGCCTGCGCCCACAGATACGCCCGCACCTGTGGCAACGGCACAGCTACTCCCGACCGCGACGGTCATGGTTGCAGCCACGGTTGCGCCCACTGTCGTTGCCACAGCCGACGTTGCGACGCCGCTGCCGCCGGCCACCCCTGCTGCGCCGCCGGCTGCTACCGCGACAACCAATCCCCTACCCATGATTGCGGGGCGCCTCAACGACCTGACGCTGGGCCTGCAAACGCTGATCACAGGGCTGGACGAGCCGGTCTTCATCACGCACGCCGGGGATGGCAGCGGCCGTCTGTTCATCGTGGAGAAGCGCGGCGTCATTCGCATCTGGCAGGGAAACCAACTGCTGGAACCGCCTTTCCTTGACATTGTGAGCCGTGTGGGGAGCAATTCCAGTGAGCAGGGCCTGCTGGGCCTGGCCTTCGCGCCCGATTTTGCCAGCAGCCGCCTCATCTTCGTCAACTACACCAACCGTCAGGGCGACACGATCGTCGAACGCTATGGCGTCACCGATGACCCCAACCGCGCCGACCCGGCCAGCGCATTTCGCATTCTGCGCATTGATCAGCCGGCGCCCAATCACAACGGCGGCATGGTTGCGTTTGGGCCTGATGGCAACCTGTGGATCGGCGCCGGCGACGGCGGCGGGGCCAATGATGTTTTCAAGAACGGACAAAACCCCCGCGCGCTGCTGGGCAAAATGCTGCGCCTGGATGTGATGAGCGATCTGAGTAAGCCCTATGTGACGCCGGCCGACAATCCGTGGGTCAGCCAAACCTGGAACGGTCAGCGCGTGGCGCCCGAGATCTGGGCGCTGGGCCTGCGCAATCCCTGGCGCTTCAGCTTTGACCGGGCCACGGGAGACCTGTGGATCGGCGATGTGGGTCAGGACGCTTACGAGGAGATTGATCGGGTTGCGGCCGAGCAGAAGGGCTATCCCAACGGCGGGCTGAACTTTGGCTGGCCGCTGATGGAAGGCCTGCCATTGTTTCGAATCGGGATCGGGGTGCAACCGGCAAGGATTGGTGCTGCCGGTCGCCGAGCATGACCACAGCGCCGGCAACTGCTCCATCACCGGCGGTTACGTCTATCGAGGGGCTGCCATCCCTGCCCTGGACGCCGTCTACTTCTACGGTGATTATTGCAGCGGCAGCGTCTGGGCGCTTGTCGGCGCCAGCGATCGCATGCAGCCTCCGGTCAGTGTCTTTGCCACCGATCTCAACATCAGCTCGTTTGGCGAAGACGAAACCGGTGAACTGTATGTGGCGGACTTGGGCAGAGGCACGGTTTACCAGCTCGTCAAGCCGTGAGATTATTGGATTTTGATCTTGCGCCCGCGCCATGCTACAATGAGGATATCTGCTACCTGGAGAGGGCCGGATGTCTGACTTTTGCACGCAAGCCGACGCGATGCTTGCCCAGTTGATCGCCTGGCGACGCGACTTTCATCAGCACCCCGAGCTTGGCTTCCAAGAAACGCGCACCAGCAGCATTGTGGCCGGCCATCTAAACGACCTGGGCATCGAAGTACAGCAGGGCGTCGGGCGCACCGGCGTGGTCGGCATCGTAGATGGCGCAGGCGACGGACCGACGGTGCTGCTGCGTTTTGACATGGATGCCTTGCCGATTCAGGAGATCAGCGACGCGCCCTATCGCTCGCAGCACGCGGGTGTCATGCATGCGTGCGGGCATGACGGCCACACTGCCATCGGCCTGGGCGTGGCGACGCTGCTCAGCCGGCAACGCCAGCGCCTGTTTGGCCGTGTCAAGCTGATTTTTCAGCCGGCCGAAGAAGGCCTGGGCGGCGCCATGGCCATGATCCAGGACGGGGTCTTGCAGCAGCCGGCGCCAGACTATGCGTTCGGCCTGCATCTGTGGAACCAGTTGGCCTTTGGACAGGTTGCGATTCAGGCCGGCCCTCTGCTGGCCGCGGCTGACGAATTCAGCCTGACGATCATCGGCCGCGGCAGTCATGGCGCGATGCCTCACGAGGGCATTGATGCCGTCGTGGTGGCGGCGCAGGTGGTGATGGCCCTGCAGACCATCGTCAGCCGCCTGGTTGATCCCACGGAGACCGCGGTGCTGACCATCGGCACCATTCACGGCGGCCAGGCATTCAACGTGCTGGCCGGTGACGTCACGATGACCGGCACCGTCAGAACCTTCGATGCCAACATTCGGCAGCAGGTGTGGCAGGGCATCGAAACGCTCGTGCATGGCATTTGCCAGGCCTATGGCGCCACCTTTGCGCTGCAGCAGGCGGGCTGCGCCGCGCCGGCAACGGTCAACGATCCCCGCGCAACCGCAACCATGCGGCAAGCCGCGCAGGCGCTGGCAGACGCAACCCAGGTCACGCCGATCAAGCCCCTGATGATTGCCGAAGACATGAGTGAGTTTCTGCAGCGCGTGCCGGGCTGCTTTGCCCTGTTGGGCGCCGGCCCCCACCCGCATCCGCATCACAATGCGGGTTTCGACTTTGACGAACGGGCATTGCCCGTGGGTGTGGCCTTACTGTGCGAGACGGCCGCGCTTGTGCTGAGCCAACCAGTCAGCCCTGATTGAAAGCCAGACTGCAGGGACGAATTCACCAGAAGGAGACCCATTGTGCAAGAGATCGAAGGCTATTTTATTGACCGACAGGGACAGCCTGTCGCAGAGTGTAGCGTGGAAGTGGTGGCCTGGGAAGGCGAAGTGTTGGCCGCCACCACCGCGTTATCCGACCATTTTACGTTGCGTATCCCCAATGCATCGCCCAACATTCCGGTCTACTTCCGCATTCACACCATGACCAATCGCGCCCTCAGCACGCATCACGAGATTGACTCGCCCGGCCTGATCTTGCCGGCCTCGGAGCAGAAAATACGTCTGTTCCTGGCCGCGGCGCGCAACGCGCTGGATCCGCAGCCGCTGGATTCGACGCGACCGGCCTGGGTGATCTTGCAGATGCCGGAAAAGATGGTCAAGCGAGTAGGTTAGCGCATCTTGTCTCTGGTACACAACCATGTCAAACTTCATCAAACCATTAGGTCACGCTGCCAGCCGGGCAGAGAAACCGTTCAAGCACACGTTTTTCCAAAGCCCGCGCCTGCTGGTTGGCCTGAACTGCCTCGATGCCGGCCAGCGCCAGGGCCTGCACGAGCATGTGCATCAGGATAAGTTTTACCTGGTGCTCGAAGGCCAGGGCGCGTTCACCATCGGCGAGAGGACGGTCGTCTGCGGCCCAGGCGAGTTGATCCTGGCGCCGGCCGGGATTTTGCACGCGGTGACCAACGACGGCCCGGCGCGGCTCTCGTTCATCACCGCGCTCGCACCGGCGACATGACCCTGAACGCCGGGCATGAGAGCGAACTGCAGTTCAGCGCGATGGAATTGCGTCGCTTCGACGGGCAAGCAGGACGGCCAGCGTACATCGCCTACGACGGAGTGGTCTATGATGTAACCCACTCGACCCTCTGGCGCGACGGCATGCACAGAAACCTGCACTACGCCGGTCTTGATCTCACCCGTTCGCTGCGCAAAGCGCCGCACGATGCGTCCGTTTTTGCGCGGCTGCGCCGGGTGGGTCTCCTGCAACCGGAATTCTGAGCCGCCCCAGCCAGCGCCATGCCTCCCGCATCTCCGTAGCGCCGAATTTATCCGGTATCTCCCGCGCCGAGCCGCTCAACGCCCCCGGCGCCGGCTTGAATTTCTTGATGATTCGAACACCACGCGCTGACCGCGCAACGTGCTCAGCACGAACTCCAGCGCAATGATCAACATCCCGCAGCCGATGTCCACCACCAGCGTAAACGTGAACGCCTCCGCCAGCACCAGCAGCACGGCGTTGATCGCGGCCAGCCAATCAGGCGCCAATTGCGGCGTCCAGCCGGCAATCAGCGCCAGGCAGATGAGCAGACCGCCAAACATCAGCACCGGGCGCACCGGTTCGGTGTCACTGGGGCTGGGGAACATCGCGTTGCTGATGGCAAACGTCAGGTAAAGCCACAGCCAGGCATCAGACACACCGAGTACGGCGATCAGCCCTTGCCACGCACCGCTCCAGCCTTCCTGGGTGATGCCTTGCACCATGCCGGTCAGGTCAAAGACACGGGTGCCGAGCACGAGCACGCCGAGGCTGCCCAAGAGAAAAGGGGCCATACCCACCACGCTGTCAGGCAGATGACCACCTGAAGTGACCGTCACCGAACCCAGGCGGATGTGTTTACCGCGGCGCCTGGGGTAGAGGTCCGGCGGCTTGACTTTGAGGCCGAGCAGTTTCGCCACCAGCCAGTGGCTCAACTCGTGGACGAGAATGCCAGGAAAGAGGATTGCCCACAGCGCGACCACCGCGCCGTCGGCGTTACCGGCGATCAACCAGCCGAGGGCCTGAATGTGGCTGCTGATCCAGCGGGCCACGATCCACAGGGCCGCCAGTGAGCCAATTGTCCAGAGCAGTGGAATCCAGTCGTTCACGCGTCACCCCTCCCCGGTCTTGTT
Organism: Candidatus Amarolinea dominans; assembly: GCF_016704685.1. NCBI lineage: Bacteria > Bacillati > Chloroflexota > Caldilineae > Caldilineales > Candidatus Amarolineaceae > Candidatus Amarolinea > Candidatus Amarolinea dominans. The sequence goes on along the minus strand of NZ_JADIZS010000020.1, from coordinate 108,148 downwards.
GTGTGCGCCATTGTAGCCAGGATCAGGCGCACGTGCAAACAGGTGAGCAGGCAAAGAAAAACCGGGTTCTTTTCATAAGAACCCGGTTTCGGCCAGAGCGCTTAGCCGCGCACGTTGGCGGTGATGCGGATCATTTCGATGAAATCCTCCGCCTTGAGGCTGGCGCCGCCCACCAGCGCGCCGTCAATATCGGGCTGCTGCATGTACTCCGCCATGTTCTTAGCATTGGTGCTGCCGCCATACTGCACGCGCAGCGCCTGCGCCACCGTCTCACCAAACAGATCGGCCACCGGGCCGCGCACGCTGATGCTGATGATCTGATTGGCCGCGGCGCCGGTGGCAGCCTTGCCGGTGCCAATGGCCCAGATCGGTTCGTAGGCAATGACCAGGCCGGCCACCTGCTCAGCGCTCAGCCCGGCCAGCGCGCCGTTGACCTGGCCGCGCACCACGGCGTCGGTAGCGCCGGCCTCGTACTGCTCCAGGTTCTCGCCCACGCAGACGATCGGAATCAGGCCGTGCGCCAGCGCTGCCTTGATCTTGCGGTTGACGCTGGCGTCCGTTTCATCAAAGTACTGGCGCCGCTCCGAATGTCCCAGGATGACATACTGGCACAGTTCGGCCACCATGTTGGGCGCCACCTCACCGGTGAACGCGCCCTTCTCTTCCCAGTAAAGATTCTGTGCGCCCAGGCCCACCCGTGAGCCGTTCAGCGCCTGTTTGACCGACGCCAGCGCCGTGAAGGGCGGGCAGACCACGCTGGTGACGGCCGGGATCTCATCGAGCAGGGGGCGCAGGCTGTTGACTAAGGCCACCGCCTCCGCCACCGTCTTGTTCATCTTCCAATTGCCCGCAACAATCGGTTTACGCATACTTTTTCACCTCAACGAAAAACGAACTGCGCAACGGCTAAAGGTCCAACAGCGCTTCCACGCCGGGCAGTTGCTTGCCTTCCAGGAATTCCAGGCTGGCGCCGCCGCCAGTGGAGATGTGGGTCATCTTGTCGGCCAGCCCCGCCTGCTCGACCGCCGCGGCCGAATCGCCGCCGCCGATGATCGTGATTGCGCTCAGGCCGGCCAGCACCTCGGCGATGGCAAAGGTGCCAACCGCAAAGCGTGGAAACTCGAAAACGCCCATGGGGCCGTTCCACACCACCGTCTTGGCCGGCAGCAGGGCGTTCTTGAAAAGCGCCACGCTGGCCGGGCCGATGTCCAGCACACGCCAGCCGGCCGGAATGTTGGCGACGGGCATAGTCTGGCTGGCAGCGGCGGGATCGAACTTGTCGCCGATGACGACATCCACAGGCAGCAGCAGCTTGCTGCCGGCGCGTGCGATCAGGCCGCGCGCCATTTCCACGCTGCCCTCTTCCACCAGGGAATCGGCCAGATCGAAGCCCTGCGCCTTGAGGAAGGTGTTGGCCATACCGCCGCCGATCAGCAGCGCGTCCACTTTGGTCAGCAGCGCCTCGATGACGCCGATTTTATCCGAGATCTTGGCCCCGCCCAGGATGGCCACGAACGGCCGCTGCGGCTTGTCCAACGCCTTGCCCAGGAAAGCCAGTTCCTTTTCCATCAGAAAACCGGCCACCGCGGGCAAGAAACGCGCCACCCCTTCGGTGGATGAATGGGCGCGATGGGCCGAGCCAAAGGCATCGTTGACGAAGATGTCGCCCAGCCGGGCCATCTGCCGGGCCAGTTCCAAATCGTTCTTCTCTTCGGTCGGATGGAAACGGGTGTTTTCGAGCAGGAGCACCGCGCCCGGCTTGAGTGCAAACGCGGCGGCCTCTGCGGTGGGGCCGACGCAATCATCGGCAAACTGCACCGGCCGGCCCAACAGTTCGCTCAAGTGTCCAACCAGCGGCTGCATGGTGTACTTGGGATCAGGGCCGCCCTTGGGGCGCCCCAGGTGCGACATGAGCACCAGCGCTGCGCCGTGGTCGAGCAGGTAAGTCAGCGTGGGTAACGCGGCCCGCATGCGGGTATCATCATTGACCGCGCCATCTTTGATGGGCACGTTGAAATCAACCCGCACCAGCACGCGTTTGCCGCTCACCTCGATATCACGAATCGTCTTTTTGTCCATGGTCTGTCCTCGATAAACACCCGGCGGGTTCGGGGACCCGCCGGGAATACAAACTCAAGCGCAACGTCGTCCGGCCGTAAGTCACGCCTGCGGCGTGACAACGCCCTCCGCGACCTATCACGCCCCGCTTAGATCAGAGGCCCTTCTGCATCAGCATGTTGCACAGGTCCGCCACACGCATGGAATAGGCCCACTCGTTGTCATACCAGGCCAGGACCTTGGCCAGGTTGCCGCCGAGCACCTGGCAGAACTCGGCGTCCACGATACTGGAGCGTGCATCGCCCTTGAAGTCCATGGAAACCGGTGAATCCTCACTGACGCCCAGGATACCCTTGAGCGAGCCAGCTTCGGCCGCCTTGAACGCGGCGATCAGATCGGCCGTGGTGGTTTCCTTCTCCAGGAGGCAGACGAAGTCCACAACCGACACCGTGGGCGTGGGCACCCGCAGCGACATGCCATCGAACTTGCCCTTCAGCTCAGGGATCACGAGCGACAGGGCGCGGGCCGCGCCGGTGGATGTGGGGATGATGTTCAGCGCGGCGGCGCGAGCGCGGCGCAGGTCTTTGTGCGGCAGGTCCAGGATGCGTTGATCGTTGGTGTACGAGTGAATCGTATTCATCAGCCCTCTGACGATGCCGAAGTTGTCGAACACCACCTTGGCCGCCGGGGCCAGGCAGTTTGTGGTGCAGGAAGCGTTCGAGATGATGTGGTGGACGGCCGGATCGTACTTGTCCTGGTTGACGCCCAGGACGATCGTGATATCCGGACCGGTGGCCGGCGCGCTGATGATGACCTTCTTGGCGCCGCCGTTGTTGCGATGGACGGCCGCCTGTTCACCCTTGGTGAAGACGCCGGTAGATTCAACGACGATTTCGACGCCCAGGTCCTTCCACGGCAACTGGGCGGGGTCCTTCATGGCAAACACCGTCACCGGCCTGCCATCCACGATGAGGGCATTGTCGCCCACTTCCACGGTGCCATCGAACTTGCCGTAGTTCGAGTCATACTTCAGCAAGTGCGCGTTTGTCTTGGCGTCGAACAGGTCGTTGATCGCCACAACTTCGAGCGTTTCGCCGTAAGTGTCGCGCAGTGCCTTGAACACCTGGCGTCCGATACGACCAAAACCATTGATGCCGATACGAGTCTTCATGCAGATTCCTCCCTGCAAAGTCTGTTGCCGTTGCCGGCTGCAAATAATCAATACTGAACACAAGAATAGCCAGGGTGTGACCTGGCTACATGGCCGCTGATTGCCACTTCAGCGTAATTGTACCACAGTGGGCGCTGGCACGCTATGATTTAGGGCAGTTTTTTCCGCACGAGCTTGCGAATTGGTGAGCTGCGCGTAGATCTGCATGATCGCGCTGGCCAATAGCTCGCTGTCATGCCGCCACGGGCGCTGCCGATCAACCAGGTCTGCCAGGTAGACTGAAACGCCGGGCAGGTCATCCGTTGGGGGAGTGACCCATTCGAAATGGGCGGTCGGCGCTGGAATTGGCATGCGCGTGTTATTGTTGGCCAGAACATGCATGAAAACGCCCTCACCCACATGCCGATTGAGCGACTCGACATGCTCACCCACCCCAAAACCGGCTGTTTCGCCGGGCTGAGTTGCCACATTGCAGATGTAGATGCGCGGCGCCTGTGCGGCCTTCACCGCGCGCGCGATACCATCCACCAGCAGGTTGGGGAGCACACTGGTGAACAGGCTGCCCGGCCCCGCCACGATCACATCGGCATCGAGGATCGCCTTGACGGCCGCGGGGTACGCGCGCGCATCCTCGGGTTGCAGGAATACGCGTTCGATGCGCTGACCTAAGCCAGGAATGGCCGATTCGCCTTGCACACGACGCCAGCCCTCGGCGCCATCCTCCAACTCCTCACGCAGATCGGCGCACAGCGTCACATCCTGCAGCGTCGAAGGGATCACCTGCCCGCGCACCGCCAGGACCCGGCTGGCCTCGGCCAGGCCGCTCTCGAAGCTGCCGGTGATGTTGGTCATCGCGGCGATGAACAGGTTGCCAAAGGAATGGCCGTTCAGCCCCATGCCTTCACTAAACCGGTATTCGAAGAGGCGGGTGGTGAGGGTTTCGGCGTCGGAGAGCGCCGCAATACAGGCTCGAAAGTCGCCAGGCGGCGGCAAACCCAGTTCCTGGCGCAGACGGCCAGAGGAGCCGCCATCATCGGCCACGGTGACGATCGCGGTGATGTTATCGGTGTACTTCTTGAGTCCTCGCAGCAGTGTGGACAACCCGGTGCCGCCGCCAAAGGCCACCACTTTAGGCCCACCCCGGCGCCGGCGGTGTTGATAGACAATGTCGGCCACATGGCCCTGCCCAGGGCGCAAGAACGGCTCGACCAGGGCCTGACTCAACTTGTAGAGGGCCAGGCCGATCAGCCCAAGCCCCATGCCGGAGAAGACCAGCGCGCGCAGCGGGCGGTCTGCGAACTGCAACATGCCAAAATAGACGATCGGTGAAAACGTATGACTGTCTGCGGCACTGCGGATGAGAATAGCGAAGCCCAGGCTGAGCACAATACTACCGAGCATGAGCAATAGCAGCCAGCGCTTGACGTGCATTCCGGGAACGAGCCACTTGAGGTGCGAGCGGCGACCATTACTTGATGCCATGAACGGAGGATTCCTTCCAGTATTGCCAATCACAGATGCTCATCCGGCAAGACCAGCCGTGAGCGTCACACAATCCTATCAACCCAACCCATCGTTGTCTCCTGCACAAAGTGCGCCGGGCAACCTTTCCTGATTATAGCCCATAACCGGTAAAGGCCAAAAAGAGCAGGGTCAGAGGGCGGAGGTCAGCCGCCTGCGCAGCACAAAAGATAGGGCCAGCACCTCGGCCGTCACCGCGATGGAGTTGGCCAGGGCCAGACCGCCAAAGCCCAGCGGCCCCATCAGCAGCAGGCCCAGCACGATGTTGACCAGCGCGGAGGCTGTTGCCAGCAGCAGGGGTGTGAGGGTGTCCTGGCGGGCGAAAAACGCACGTGCGACCAACTCCAGGCTGGCGTGACCCACCAGCCCCAGCGCGTAGAAGCGCAGCGCCACGTAAACGGCCTCCGTGCTGCTGGCATCGAACGCGCCGCGCTGGTAGAGCAGTTGCAGCAGCGGGCGCCCCAACACGATCAACCCGACCGCCGCGGGCACGGTCAGCGCCACGACGACGCGCAGAGATTGACTCAGCGTGCGCCGCAGTCCGGCCAGATCGCCCCGGGCGGCCAGTTCGGCCAGGGTGGGAAAGGCCACCAGCCCAAACGCCGTGCCGATGAGCGTCTCCGGCAATTGCATGGCGTCCCAGCCCCACTCCAGCGCGCTGACGCTGCCCGTCCCCAGGCGCGAGGCCAGGTTGGTCATCATGATGAGCGTCACGTGAAACACGCCCAAGTCAAGCAGGCGCGGCCCCAGCAGCCAGAGGACGTGGCGCATGGCCGGCGTGCGCAGATCGAGCACGGGGCGCCAGTGGAAGCCATAGTGCAGCAGCGCAGGAAATTTGATCGCCAGGTGCAGCAAGGCGCCGATCACCGCGCCCACCGCCAGCCCGCGCGTGCCCCACAGCGGGCCGAGCCACAACGCGCCGGCCACGATGCCCAGCGGATAGACGACCGGCGCCAGGGCCGGCAGCAGGAAATGCTTGAAGCTGTGCAAGACACTGCCCTGCACCGCACTGACACCAAAGATGACGGTGGAGACGAGCAGGATGCGCATCACCGCGGCGGTTTCAGCCTGCGCCGCGGGCGCAAAGCCGGGGGCAATCACCCTGCCGACTAACCACGGAGCCGCCAGGCCGGCCACGACCGCCAACGCGGTCACCACCAGCACCACCAGGTTGGTCACGGCGCTGGCGAGGCGCCAGGCGCCCGCGCGGTCGTCGGCAGCCAGGAAATCGGCAAACACCGGAATGAACGCAGTAGCCAACGCGCCCCCGGCCACGATGCTGAAGAGCAGATCGGGCAGCTTGAACGCCGCGTAATAGGCATCCAGGTCGGCGCCGATGCCGAATTGGCGCCCGAGGATGATGTTGCGCAGCAGCCCGGCGGCCGCGGCCAGGCCAAAGGCGGCCGCCACGATCAGGGTGTTGCGGGCAATGGATGCAAAAGGGGAGGCGGTTTTTCTGCTGGACATGATTCGTAAGACTCCATCTGGCCTGGCCGCGCAGCCTCGGCCGCGCCTTGCAGATTGACTTCGCGACGGTGGCCGTGACTTGCAGTCGCCCGTCCCCTGCCCGACTCAGGGCTTGAGCGCGGCTACGGCGGCCGCGTAACCCGGATTCAGCGCCACGGCCCGTGCAAACGCCTGGCGCGCGCCTTCCGGATCGCCCAGCGCGGCCAGCGCGCGCCCGCGCCAGTAGTGCAGTTCCTCCACATCGGTGGTGGTCCTGAGGGTGGCATCGGCCAGCGCCAGGACTTCCGCGTGGCGCCCAACCTCAGAATAGGCGGCAAACGGCCCAAACTGATACCACAGCATGCGCCAGGGCAGACCCAGTTGCCGCGCCTGATCGTATGCGGCCGCGGCCGCGGCAAACTGACCGAGGGCCGTGAGGTCGCTCCCCAGGTTGAACCAGGCGAACGCGTCCTGCGGCTGCGCGTCCACCGCGGCCTGCGCCAGGGCCAGGCCCCGTTGGCGGGCAAGCGCCTCGTCGGCGTCCGCGCCCAGGATGGCCGCCACCAGCGGCGCCTGCTCGTCCCGGTAGACCAGCAGATAGGTGTCATCGAAGACGCGCCATCGCGCTTCCACCTCCGCGTAGGGCAAGCGAATGCCCTGGTACGGGTCGCCTTTCTTAAGCCCCTGGCTGACGTACGAATCGTAAACGATCCACATCTGCTCGGCATCGTCATAGCCGGTCAGCAAGCGGTAGTGCCCCATGCCATCGTTGGGGTGCAGTTCCAGCCAGGTTTCGATCAGCACCGGCAGGCCGTTGCTCAGAAACAGGCGCAGGCGGTCCGCGTCGCCGTGGGTGCGCACCAGCGTCTGCAAGCCCTGAGACTGGGCAAAGGCGGCCATTTCGCCCAGGTTGACGTTCTTGTCCTCTGGGTTGGGGCGCAGCGTCCGGCGCAGATCCTCCTGGCGCAGCGGGCTGCCGAAGTAGCTGAGATAAAACGCCAGCGTGGCAGGGCCGCAGTTGTTCCAGGTCTGCCATTCGTGCCGCAGCCCGCGCAGCGCAACCTGCGGCGCAACCGCCTGAAACGACGGCGGCCGGGTTGGCGCGACGCGCGGCACAGTGGCATCCGTGGTCCAGGGCCAGGGGCGGCGCGGTGATGGCAGAGCGTGTGGCCGTGGCTGTGGGCTGTGGCGGCGCGGTTGTGATCTGCGCCGGCGGCGGGCGCGTGGCGACCCCTGCGGGCGTGATGGGCAGTGGCGTTGGCACCCACTGGGGGTGCGGGAGTGGCTCGCCGAACGTTGCCTGGGCGCGCCGCCATAAGCCCGTTGGCCCCCCATAGCGCCACAGGCCGGTCGCCAACAACAGAAGTGCGCACACAACGCCCAGGGCCAGAATGAAGCGAATGGACAGGATCGTCCTGCGCGGGTGAATTTTATGATCGTTCATCAGTTCAACCTTCATCCCATTGAACGTGCCACCACTCACGCCAGTTACATGGCGGCCTACTGCCAAACCGACCGGCCCACGGAGCGCAGCGCAGGTTTCCGCAATGTATCTTTTTTGTTGTGCAGTGTTATAATACTGGTGTCCAGCGTCCGCCTGGCAACCGGGGCCAGCCGTCTGTCCCCTCACGGCGCATCGGCCCAGGCACAGACAGAAACGCACAAAAATGGGGGAAATAAAGGGAGGGAGCTATGTCTTTATCGTTCAATTTCAGTCCGTTGGCCGCCTTCGTCCTCGGCATCTTGCTCGGTTTTCTCATCGAGTGGCTGTTGGAGTTGCTCTATTTCAGGCGCCAGCGCCGCGGATGCGAGGAACGTCTGGCCCGGGCCGAGACCGACCTACAGGAACGCAACCGCGACGTGTTGACCCTGCGCACACAGGCAGACGCGTTACGCGGCGACCTCAGCACGGCCCAAGCGCGCACCACCACACTGCAAGGAGAATTGCAGGCCACGCAGCAGCGGGCCGCGGGATTACAGGCCACGCTGGGTGACAGCACGACCCAGGTGAGCGGCCTGCAGGCCGGGCGCCAGGACCTTGATGCCCGCCTGACCTCCGCGCTTGGCGAAATCGAGGCCCTGCGCGGCCAGGTTGGCAGCGCGGTCGCTCGCCGTGATTCGCTGGATGCTGCACTGCAAGCGCGCGCGGCAGCCTACAAATCGTTGGAGGCCGCCCTGGCCGCCTCACGTGTCAACGAAGTCACCTTGCGGGACGACCTGGAACGCCTGCGCGGCGATATGCAGACCCGCGAGGCCCTGCTAGGTAGCGCGCAAGGCGCAAACGAGAGCCTACGGCAGCAGCTCAGCCAGACCAGCGCCCGCCGTGATTCGCTGGACGCCGCGCTGAAAGCGCGTGACGCCGCCTATCGCGCCCTGGAAGCCGCCCAGGCTGAATCGCGCGCGCATGAAGTGGCGCTGCGGGATCAACTGGCCGACCTGCGCGCCAATTTCCAGGCGCGCAACAACACGTTGGACAGCGCCATGTCGGAATCAGAAAGTCTGCGCAGCCAGCTCGCTGACAACGAAGCCCGGCGCACCTCCCTGCAGCATGAACTGGCCGCGGCCGGGGATAAAATTTCCAACTTACAGGCATCCCTGGATGTCGGCGGCAGCCGCGGGGTGTCGTTTGCACGGGAGACGCCCGGTTTCGATCTGCCAGGCGCCGGAGCTGGCCTGGTGGCCGGCGAGGGCGCCGGCTTTGCTTCCGGGGCAGAGGCGGCCGACGTTGGTGAGTATGACGCCGACCTGACCGGGAGCCGCGGCCCAGGTTTTGCGTCTGGCGCGGCAGGATCGCTCAGCGATCTCCCAGACGCCGATGTGACAGCGGGCGGCGGGCCCCCCGGCGTGGAGGCTGGGCTGGTCGCCGGTGGCATTGCCTTCGGGGGCGCGCTTGCTCAGTTGGGCGATCAGGGCGAGTCAGCAGGAGCACGCGCGGCGTCCTGCCCGCAGGACCTCTCCAAAGTCATGGGCATCGGCCAGGTCTATGAAACAAAACTCTATGCGGCAGGCATCGGCAGCTTCTGGCAATTGGCGACTGCAGACGATGACACGCTGCGCCGCATCTTCGGTATCAAAGACTTTCAGAAGATTGACCTGGGCACCATCAAGGCAGACGCCCGTCGCCTGGCTGAGGACAGCAATACGGTCGGTCGTGGCTGGGACGGCTCCCAACCGGACGATTTCGAGTCCATGGAGGGCATCGGCGCCGTCTTCGAAGGGCGCCTGTACGATGGCGGCATCTGCACCTTGCGCGCGCTGGCCGATGCCACAGAGGCACAGTTGGAAGCCCTTTGCCCGGCGCCCGCCTGGCGTCGCCCCGACTATGCCGGCTGGATTCGCCAGGCCAAAGCCAGGCTGGGGGAGGTCTAAGCGATGTTTCGCCAACGTGGATGGTTCTGGACACCGCTCTTCGATCGTTGGCAAGTGCTGGCTGCGCTGCTGCTGGCGGCGCTTTTCGTTTTGCTGACGATACGGTTCGATCGCACACCGCCGGCCCCCGTCTTCACTGAGCCGGCCGCCAATGCCCAACTGACAGCCGCTGCGCTGGGTGACGCGGCCGGTACCGCCCGCGCCAATGACACGGTGCGCCTGTTCGTCGGTGACACGGCGCTCGGTGACGCCAAAGCTGATGCCGGCGGTCAATGGCGCCTGCCGCTGACCAACCTGACGCCCGGTCAGCATACGCTGCTGGCCAGGATCGTGGACGCCAACGGCAAGGTGCTGGCCTCCTCGCAGCCGCGCAACATCACCGTGGCGCCTGCCGCGACACCGACTCCCGCCGTCATGGCGCCCATCATTACCGCGCCGGCGCCGGGCGCGCAGTTGACCGCCGGCAACCTGGGCGACCTGGCCGGCAGCGGCCGCGCCGGCGACACCCTGCGCATCCACGATGGCGACAAGGAGATCGGTCAGGCCACGGTTGGTCCGGACGGCGCCTGGCGCTTCCCCTTCCCGGCCCTGACCAGCGGCGCCCATGCCATCACCGCCCGCGTTGTGGACGCCAACGGCAATGTGCAGGCCACCTCGCAGCCGCTCAACATCAGCATCGTGGATGCCGCGACGCCGACTCCCGCCGTCATGGCGCCCATCATTACCGCGCCGGCGCCGGGCGCGCAGTTGACCGCCGGCAACCTGGGCGACCTGGCCGGCAGCGGCCGCGCCGGCGACACCCTGCGCATCCATGATGGCGACAAGGAGATCGGCCAGGTCACTATCGGTCCGGACGGCGCCTGGCGCTTCCCCTTCCCGGCCCTGACCAGCGGCGCCCATGCCATCACCGCCCGCGTTGTGGACGCCAACGGCAATGTGCAGGCCACCTCGCAGCCGCTCAACATCAGCATCGTGAATGCCGCGACACCAGGAACGACGACAACGCCGGGCGTCACACCAGGCAGCGGCGGTACGCCAGGCGTCACACCAGGCAGCGGAAGCACGCCGGGCGTCCAGGCGTCACACCAGGCAGCGGCGGTACGCCAGGCGCGACACCAGGAACGACGACAACGCCGGCGGTAACACCGACACCGATCGCTGGTCGCGTCAAGGCGCCGGTCTTGACCAGTGCGCTGGTCTCACCGCTGCACACCAGTCGGCCCCTTTTCCGTGGCACGACCGAACCTGGCGCCAGGGTGCGCATCTACGATGGCGCGACATTGCTCGCTGAAGTGACGGCTGACGCGGCGGGCAACTGGAGCTTCGTGCCGCCGGTCGCGCTGGCAGCCGGTGATCATGTCCTGCGTCTGGCGGCCGTGGACACCGACGGCAGCGAGGTCTTCGCCGATCCGTTGCCGTTCACGATTGCGGCCGACGCCCAACCGCTGGCGCCCCCCACGATCAACCTGCCGCCGGGCGGTCAGCTTCCGGCCGGCGAACGCCTGACGGGGACCGCACCGCCCAACAGCACCGTGACCCTCTACGCCGGCGACAAGGCGCTGGGCGCCGCGACGGCCGGCCCGGATGGCGCCTGGCAGTTCAGCGTGCCGGCGGACCTGCCACCGGGCGACTACGACTTCCGGGCGGTTGTCAATGATGCCAGCGGCAACCTGCTGGGCGAATCGCTGCCTGCGCGTATCAAGATCTTACCGTCACTCGGTCTCCCCACCACGGGTGGGGACCTCAGCGGGCAGTAGTTTCAGACAGAAATGGTAACTGCTCAGCCTGCCTGGAATTCAGACAGGATTCACAGGATTGACAGGATATTCGAACTCTCGTGGCGGTAGTTTTGCACACCACAGAGCAAGAATCCTGTTCATCCTGTTCATCCTGTCCAAATCAACCTGCAGGGTGAGCAGTTACCAAAAATGACTTAACATCATCCTGACCCGCACACACTGCCCCTCACCAGGCTGAGAAATCAGGTTTAGATTGTCCGATATGCCGGACTTCAATGACGCGACCAAGCTCGGCAGCGGCAAGGAGATGGTGGACCGGCTGACCAACCTCATCGCCATCTTCGAGAACCCGGCGCTCGACTTCTCGAAGAACCGCGCGGATGGCGACGACATTCTGGGCGATGCCTACGAATACCTGATGCGCCACTTCGCCACCGAGAGCGGCAAGAGCAAAGGCCAGTTCTACACCCCCGCCGAAGTCAGCCGCATCATGGCGCAGATCATCGGCATCCGCGACGCCAGCACGAGCAACGCGACGACCGTCTATGACCCCACTTGCGGCTCTGGTTCGCTGCTGCTGAAGGTGGGCGACGCCGCCAGCGCCAGGGTCACGCTCTACGGGCAGGCGGCCCTGGACCGGCTGGCGGCTGAACTGGAAAGCGCCGCCGCGGAATTGGCCGAGCTGGAAGAGGAGGAGGGCGGCGAGGAGGGCATCTTCGCCGAGCTGGAGAAGGTGAACCGGGCTAACGTCAGCGCGCGGCTGCGCGAGGCCCGGGCGATCTACAACACGAATGACGAGGCCGGCGCGGAAGCCGATGTGCTGGACAAGTGGCTGGCCTTGAGCAACCGCGAGGCCGAGCTGAAGAAGCAGTTGCGGGACGCCGAGGCCGAGCTGGACGCCAAAGCCTACGCCCGCTACCCCAAACTGACCGGGGCCGAGATCAAGACCCTGGTGGTGGACGACAAATGGCTGGCCGCGCTGGCCGCCGCCATCCACGGCGAGATGGATCGCATCAGCCAGGCGCTGACGCAGCGCGTGCGGGAGTTGGCCGAACGCTACGAGACCCCCATGCCCCAGCAAGTCAATCGCGTGGCCGAGTTGGAAGCCAGGGTGAACGCGCATCTGGCGAAGATGGGATTTGCGCGCTGAAACAGCGCCGCGTGCCTGCAAAAACACGATGGCGAATTTGAAGAGCAGAGGATGCGTGCGCCGCGCCGGCCACACACGTTGCCAGGCTCAGAACGCTTGGAAGGTGCGTCGCACGCAAAGACCTGAACCGCACCCGCGATAAACGCGGCGCCTGGTTGGATATGGTACAATGTTGGCATATGGCGACGGACAATTGGGAGGTTAAACCATGACGCTACAAACTATATTAGAGACGGCAACGTATGAACAGGCATTGGTGAGTATTATTCACACGTTGCCCGCCGAGCGTATCCGCCAGATTGTGGACTATGCGCGCTTTGTGCAGACCCAAACGCTGGATGAATTTGCGCTGCTCGAAGAAGCGGACCCGGCAAGCGTGGCTGCGGATGAAGCGGTATGGGAGGCGCAATTTGCGGCGACGCAGGTGCAGTTGACCAAGATGGCGAAGCGCGTGCGCGGGCAGATCCGTGCCGGCCAGGCGAAACCCATGGTCTTCACCAAAGATGGGAGAATCCTCCCCGAATGAAGTCCCATGCTATGCCAAGTTTTTGGCAACAGTTCGCCAGGCTTTCCCCAGACGTTCAACGGCGTGCTTATCGAGCCTACCATCTTTGGCGGATGAATCCTTTCGCCGGTAGTCTACGCTTCAAGCGGGTGAGTGAACAAGAGCCAATTTATTCCATCCGCATTGGACTTTCCCATCGTGCCCTGGGTCTACTGGATGGCAATGTGATTTACTGGTACTTCATTGGCGATCATGACGACTATGAGCGTGAACTAGGAGGCTGATCGCGTTGATGGCAGAGCCTTCCCAAGCCGAAAGTCCTGTGAACGATTACGCTGCACTGCTTGGCTCTCTTCAGCAATTGGCGGAATTTATCCTCGAGCTCCAAGCGCTTGCGGTGCGACAATACACGCCGGTCGTCGAATCTATCCTACGGTCGGGCAGCCGCGATGTCCGGCCGATCGAGCAGGCATTGAGCGGCCTTCTTGATTTTTGCAGTTACGAACCCGCCCTTTTGCTCTACAAGCGACTCTGCCGCTACTACTTCGACATTGATCCGATCGCAACGGTTGACTACGTCTATGCCTATCGCGACCTATGGGATTCCGCAACCGAGGCGCAGCCATGAGCGGGGAACTGAAGCCAGGCTACAAGCAGACCGAGGTCGGGGTGATTCCGGAGGATTGGACGGTTGAAGGACTCGATGCGGTCTGTTCCATGAAGAGCGGTGAGGGAATAACGAGCGCGGGTATCGACCAGTTCTCCGAATACCCCTGCTATGGCGGCAATGGGCTGCGGGGTTTTACAACGCGGTTTACCCACGATGGCTGCTATTCACTGATTGGGCGTCAGGGGGCGCTGTGTGGAAATGTTCTAGGGGTAAAGGGAAGGTTCTTTGCGTCAGAGCATGCAATCGTTGTGACGGCTTCCGCTCGAACAGATATTCACTGGCTTACCTTTGTTATGGGGGAAATGCGACTCAACCAGTACTCTGAGTCATCTGCACAGCCGGGATTATCTGTCTCAAAACTGCTGAATCTCGTTGTCCCCGTCCCCCCTACCTCGCCGAACAACGCGCCATCGCCGAGGCGTTGAGCGATGCGGATGCCCTCATCGAATCGCTGGAGCAACTCATCACCAAGAAGCGCGGCATCAAACAAGGCGCGATGCAGGAATTGCTCACCGGCAAGAGGCGGCTGCCGGGGTTCAGTGGGGAGTGGGAGGTGAAGCGGTTTGGGGATGTTGTCGCTCCTCGACACGACCGGATTGATCCAAAAAGAACTGGGGTTCAGGAGTTCTGCGTCGAGTTGGAACATATCGGTTCTGCAACTGGTGCACTTTTGGGCAGTTCGAGTACTGGAGGACAGTCTTCGCTGAAGTCAGTTTTTCGTGCAGGCGATGTTTTGTTTGGAAAACTCCGCGCCTATTTGAGGAAATACTGGTGGGCTGATTGTGCCGGCGTCTGCTCGACTGAGATCTGGGTATTCGCGCCAAATGAGAATCTTATTTCCACCGCTTACCTGTTTCAGATGGTTCAAACCGACAAGTTTATTGAAGTCGCAAGCTCCTCATACGGGACGCACATGCCGCGCTCCGACTGGAACGTAGTGAAAAACTACGAGTTGCTATTGCCACCAGTCCTCGAACAAACTGCCATCGCCACCATCCTCTCCGACATGGACGCGGAGATCGCCGCGCTGGAGGGAAAGCTGGTCAAGGCGCGGCAGGTCAAGCAGGGCATGATGCAGGAATTGCTCACCGGGAGGGTGCGACTGGTATGAAAGAAGAGCAAAACGTCGAATGGAAGCAGATCTGGCGCGATGAGTATCTGAAATGGCTCTGCGGTTTTGCCAATGCCGACGGGGGCACGCTGGTGATCGGCAAGAACGACCGCGGCGAGACCGTGGGGGTTCCCGATGCGCAGAAATTGCTCGTTGATATTCCCAACAAGGTGCGCGACATCCTGGGCATCATCGTGGATGTGAATTTGCACGCGGAAAATCAGCGGGAATATCTGGAGATCGTGGTCGAACCCTACCCCTATCCCGTGAGCTACAAGGGCGAATACCATTACCGCAGCGGCAGCACCAAGCAGGAACTAAAGGGCGCGGCGCTGGACAAGTTTCTGCTGCGCAAACAGGGCAAACGCTGGGATGGTGTGCCGGTGCCAGGGTTCCATGCCGGTGAATGCAGCCAGGCCGCCCTCCAGCTTTTCAGGAAAAAAGCAGCCAAGAGCGAGCGCATGACCGAAGCCGTGCTGGAGGATAGTGCTGATTTACTGCTGGAGAATTTGCAGCTTACCGAAGATCACTACCTCAAGCGGGCGGCGACGCTGCTCTTCTACGACAACCCCGAGAAATTTGCCACCGGCGCCTATGTCAAAATCGGTTTTTTCGTCACGGATGATGATTTACGCTATCAGGATGAGATCCACGGCAACCTGTTCGAGCAGGTCGAGAGGACGCTGGAACTCCTCTTTGCCAAATACCTGAAAGCCTATATCAGCTATGAGGGCATCTATCGGGTAGAGACGTTCTTGTTTCCCCCGCAGGCTTTGCGCGAGGCGTTGCTCAATGCCATCGTCCACAAGGACTACAGCGGCGGCGCACCCATCCAGATCAGCGTCTATGAGGATCGGATCGTCTTTTGGAATTACGGACAACTGCCGGAGAACTGGACGCTTGATCATTTGCAGGAGAAACATCCCTCTAATCCTTACAATCCGCTCATCGCCAACGCGTTTTTTCGCGCCGGCTACATCGAAGCCTGGGGACGCGGCATTGCCAAGATCAACCGTGAGTGCCGAGAACATGGCATCGCGTTGCCTATCTTCGACTATCACATGTCGGGGCTGATGCTAACCTTCTATGCCAATCCACAACACCTCATTGCGGCCCTCGGCGAAGAGCTGGCGAGGCGGATATTGGGAGAAAAGGTCGGGGTAGAGACTACCCAGAAAACTACCCAGAAAACTACCCAAGAAACTACCCAAGAAACTACCCAAGAAACTACCCAAGAAAAATCCTCAGGTTCTGAAAGCCCAACCTGATCTCAAGTCAGAGAGTTGGCTGCCGGGCTTGGTGTCAGCGTAGACGGCATCAAGGACGCCTGAAAAGAATGAAGTCCGCTGGGATCATTCGTCATGTTGGGCCAACCAAAGCAGGTCATTGGGAGGTCTTGAAATGAGCACCATCGGCCAACCCGAACGCGCCACCCAGAACCGGGTGATCGCCTTGTTCCGCGACGAGCTCGGCTACCGCTACCTCGGCGACTGGACCGACCGCGACGATAACAGCAACATCGAGGAAGGGCTGCTCACCGCTCACCTGCGCAGGCGCGGCTACGCGCCGGCGCAGATCAACGTGGCGCTCTACAAGCTGCGCACCGAGGCGGACAACCCCAACCGCAGCCTCTACGACAACAACAAGGCGATCTACAGCCTGCTGCGCTACGGCGTGCCGGCCAAGATCGAGGCCGGCCAGGTCACAGAGACGGTCAAGCTGATCAACTGGGAGCAGCCGGAGCAGAACGAATTCGCCATTGCGGAAGAAGTCACGCTGCGGGGCAACTACGCGCGGCGGCCCGACCTGGTGCTCTACGTCAACGGCATCGCCGTGGGTGTCATCGAGCTGAAGAACAGCCGCGTCTCCCTCGGCGACGGCATCCGCCAAAACACCTCCAACCAGAGCAAAGAGTTCAAAATTGAATTGAGAAAATACGGAAAATGAACGATGGCGTGATGCTCTGGCTGGGCGGGCCGGCGCCAGAGGTCGCCGCGGCCCTGGCGCAAACGCTGACCGGCGCAACCTGCTGGCCGGTGGGCGCGGATACGGTGTGCGCGGTCGCGTCACAGACCGGTGAACACCTCTCCGCCTGTGTGGAGCGCGCTGTCCGCGGCGCACAAATCGCCAGCCGGCAGGGCGCCGCGGTGGGGTTGGCGGTCGGCCCGCTGGCGACGGCCGGCCATGCGAACCCCACGCGGGAACGAGCACGCCGCGCCGCCGCGTTGGCGAGCGCCGGCGAGATCATCCTGGCCTGGGGCAGTCAAGCCTATGTGCGCGGCACATTCGAGAGCGTCAGCACCGGCTTCGTGAGACTGATCGAACTGGCCTGAGCAAGCGCGCCGGCGGCTTCACAGGCCAATGGCAAACATCCGCTCCAGGTCATACTGCGAGTAGGCGCGGAACGCAATCAGCGTCTCCGTGCTGTGGATGCCGGTCAGCTTGATCATATGCTCCGTCACCAGACCGGCGATGGCATCGTTGTCCTTGACCCGCGCCACCGCCACCAGGTCGAAGCGGCCGCCCACTGAGTAGACCTCGGTGACACCCGGCAGCGCCAACACCTGCGCCGCCACATCATTGACGCGGCCATGCTCGACATTGATCAGAATGATTGCTGTTACCATCCCATTTCCTTTCCTGCTTCACACAAAACGACTCACACAGGGACACAGGGACACAGGGACACAGGGACACCAAAAAGTCCTCTCTGAACCCCCTGTGTCCCTGTGTGAAAACCCCTCAGCGGGACGCGAAAATGATACCACAGATTGGAAGAAGCGTCACATCGTTTGTGCTCGTTCGGGAAGAAAATAGTTCGCCGTCGAATAGTTCTATCTGTTACTAAATGCTGTTCGATTGGAACACGACACGAGAAGGAGCCATGAATCAACCAGCGGACATTCATTTTCATGATCGCGACTTTCGGGAGTTGATGCAGCAGCACGGCATCGAGACGATCAGCGGTGTGGAGCTGTTGCGCTCGGTGCGCATTGTCAACAACCTGTACGATGCCATTTTTTCGGAGCGGCTGCGCGACAGCCAGCTTTCCGGGCCGCGCTGGGGGCTGCTGATGCGCCTGTACGCGGAGGAAATGCGCGGCAACCAGGAAGGCCTTTCCCCCTCGGTTTTGAGCTATCATCAGGCCGTGAGCAAGAACACCGTCAGCTCGCTCCTGCGCGGGCTGGAAGACCAGGGCCTGATCGAGCGCCGCCTGGACGCGCACGACCGGCGCTCGTTCACCATTCGCCTGACCGACCTGGGACGCAGCCGCATTCGTGAGCAGGCGCCCAGCCACGTGGCGTTTCTCAATCAATTGTGCGGCGACCTGAGCGCGGCCGATACCACCACGCTCCTGGAACTGCTGGCGCGTCTGCGCCAATCGCTGCTTAGCCAGGCTGGCCCCGGATTTTGCCACGAACGGGCCGGGCGCGGCGCCTGAGCGCAAAGAAGAATAAAAAGGAGTTTCGAGTGCAAACACGACTTGCCAAACGGCACAAACAACGGGTGGATATGCCGGCCAAAGGAGGATTGGGCCGCGCCATCAAATACCTGGGGCATTACAAGCGCCTGACCGCGGCGGCGTACCTGTTCCTGTTCATTTCGACTGCGGCGCAATTGGCTGTGCCGCAGTTAGTGCAGAATATCATTGATGCTGTGACCAATGGCGTCATCGCCAAGCAACTGGCGCAGACGCCCGCGGCTTTTCTGAGCACCGCCCTGCAGCGCCTGGGCTGGACGCCTGAGCAGTTGGATACCTACCGCAACAGCGGCGAACAGGTGCTCGTCAACGCCATCGTGCTCATTGTCGCCTTTGCTATCATGCGCGGCATGTTCGCCTTTGCGCAGGCCTACACGTCAGAACGGGTGTCGCAGAGCATTGCCTTTGATTTCCGCAACGACCTCTACGCCAAGATTCAGCGCCTGTCGTTCAGCTATCACGACCGTAACCAGACCGGTCAGTTGATGATTCGCGCCACCGACGACGTGGAGAAAGTGCGCCTCTTCATCGGGCAAGGTCTGCTGCTGGCGATGCAGGCGTTCGTGCTGCTGACCGCCACCCTCACGATTCTGGTGGTCACCAACCTGAAGCTGACGTTGATCATCCTGCCGGTGCTGCCGGTGGCGCTCCTCCTCTTCATGGTGTTCGGCGCCATCAGTCAGCCGTTGTTTAGCGAGGTGCAGAAGCGCCTCTCGCGCCTCAACACCATTCTGCAAGAGAACCTGACCGGTATCAAGGTGGTCAAGGCCTTTGCCCGCGAGCCGCATGAGGAGCGCAAGTTCGACGTCGCGGCTGCCAGCCTGATGGAACAGAATATCAAGGTTTCCCGTACCTTCGCGTTTCTCTTCCCGGTCGTCTTTTTGATTGCCAACCTGGGCCAGGCCGCGGTGCTTTACTATGGCGGCAAACAGATCATTGATGGCACCCTCACCTTCGGCGAATGGCAGAAGTTCAGCCTTTACCTGGTCTACGTCTTCTTCCCCATCGGTCAATTGGGTTTCATCATCAGCCAGATGTCGCAGGCCAGCGCTTCCTCCAGCCGCATCTTCGAGATTTTCGACGCCAGGAACGATGTGGCTGACAAGCCGGGTGCGACGGCGCTGCCCCCGGTGCAGGGCCATGTCACGTTCGAAGATGTGACCTTCCGCTACTTCGATAGCGGCGAGCCGGTTCTCTCCCAGGTCAGCTTCGACGCCAAACCCGGCGAGACGATCGCGCTGCTTGGCGCCACCGGCAGCGGCAAAACAACGATCATCAACCTGCTGCCGCGCTTTTACGACATTAGCAGCGGGCATGTGCGCATTGATGGGCACGACGTGCGCGAGGTAACGCTCGACTCATTGCGCTCGCAGATCGGTATTGTGCTGCAGGAGACCAATCTCTTCAGCGGCACGATCCGCGAAAATATCGCGTTTGGTCGCCCGGAGGCTTCCCTGGCCGAGGTGACGGCGGCGGCCAAAGCGGCTTCGGCGCATGACTTCATCATGAGCTTCTCCGCGGACTATGAAACGCCGGTGGGCGAACGTGGCTCCACCTTGAGCGGCGGTCAGAAGCAGCGCATCGCCATCGCCCGCGCCCTTCTGCTCAATCCACGGATCTTGATCCTGGATGACTCCACCAGTTCGGTTGACCTGCAGACCGAGTTCCAGATTCAACAGGCGCTCACCCGGTTGATGCACGGCCGCACCAGCTTTGTCATCGCCCAGCGCATCAGCACCGTGGTCAACGCCGATCAAATTTTGGTCATGGAAAAGGGGCGCATCGTGGCCCGTGGCAAGCACGAAGACCTGATGGATAACAGCCCCATCTACGCCGACATCTATCATTCGCAACTCGTCAGCGACGTAGCCCTGACCGAGGAATAAGGAGACATTATCATGATGGGAGGACCTGGGGGGCCGCGTGCCATCCTGGAGCAAGAGACGCTCAAACCACAACGCGTCGGTGCGACACTGCGTCGCTTCGGCGTTTATTTCAAGGCCTTCTGGCCTGTTCTGCTGCTGGTGGTCGTTTTGGTTGTGGCCGGCACCTGGGCGCAGGTGACTGCGCCAGAGTTGATCGGTCAGGCCGTGGATTGCTATCTGACTCCGGCCGCCAGCGCACGCCTGACCGGCGCCGCACAGGGGGCCGGCGGCTTTCCGGCCCAGCAGGTCACGGCCGCTGAGAGCACCTGCTGGTTCGACACGACCCCGGCCGCCACGCGCAGCAGCGCAGACACGGTGGCCGGTTTGGGGCGCGTGATCCTGTTGGTGGTGGGCCTGTACATCGGCGGTTCGATCACCGGCGGCCTGCAGTTCTACGCCATGTCGTGGGTCGGCAATCATGTGCTGCGCAAACTGCGCGATGACCTCTTTCGCCAGATTCACCGCCTGTCGCTCAACTACTATGCCGAGCATGAGGCCGGCGCGATCATGAGCCGCCTCACCAACGATACCGACACGATCCAACAGGTGATGAGCTTTGCCCTGGTCAATGTCACCAGCGGTATCCTCCTGATCTTCTGGATCATGTATAAGATGTTGAGCCTGAGCTGGGCCTATGCACTGCTCTCATTGGCCGTACTGCCCTTCATGATCGTGGCTACGCTCTGGTTCTCCGGCCAGGCGCGCAAGGCTTTTCGTCGCAGCCGTAAGGAGATCGGCAACGTCAACGCCGATCTGCAAGAGACGATTGCCAACGTGCGCGAGGTGCAAGCCTTCAACCGCGAACAGGAGAACATTGACCAGTTCCGGGTGACCAACGCGGCCAACCGGGACGCCAACATTCGCGCGGTGGCTTTCACCAGCGCACTGGCGCCGACGTTGGAAGCGCTGGGCTATGTTGCCATTGCCATCGTCACCGGCGTGGGCGGTCTTGCTCTGCTGCGCGGCAACGATCTGCTGGGCACCACCGTGACCCTGGGCCTGATCATCACCTTCCTCAACTATGTGCAGCGCTTCAACCAGCCCATTCAGCAGGTGTCGGTGCTGTGGACCAACATTCAGAGCGCCATCGCCGGCGGCGAGCGCATCTTTGGCCTGCTCGACCAGGCGCTGGAGGTTGTTGACAAGCCCGACGCCCAGCCGCTGGCGGTCATTCAGGGCCGCGTGGAGTTCGATCGGGTGCATGCAGCCTACAAGAAGGGCGTCCCCGTGCTGCGAGAGGTGAGCCTGCTGGCCGAACCGGGCCAGACCATCGCCATTGTCGGCCCCACTGGTGCGGGTAAGACCACCATCATCAACCTGCTGCCGCGCTTCTACGATGTCACCGCCGGCGCGGTGCGCATCGATGGCGTGGATGTGCGTGATGTGACGGCCGCCAGCCTGCGCCAACAGATCGGCATCGTGCTGCAGGACACGTTCCTGTTCAGCGACACCGTCATGAACAACATTCGCTATGGCAAACCGGACGCCAGCGATGAGGAAGTGATGGCTGCGGCCAGCCTCGTGCAGGCGGATCAGTTCATCGAGCGCCTGCCCGATGGCTATCAGACGCTGTTGGGCGAGCGCGGCAGCGGTCTCAGCCAGGGCCAGCGCCAGCTTCTCGCCATTGCGCGCGCCGCGCTGAGCGATCCGCGCATCCTGGTTCTGGATGAGGCCACCTCCAGCGTGGACACGCGTACCGAGCGCCAGATTCAACTGGCTCTGAACAAGCTGCTGGCCGGACGCACCAGTTTCGTCATCGCCCATCGCCTAAGCACGATTCGTAATGCCGACCAGGTGCTCGTGCTCAACGCGGGCGAAATCGTCGAACGGGGCAAGCATGATGAACTACTGGCGCAGGGGGGCGTCTATTACGATCTCTATATGAGCCAGTTCCGCCGCGAGGACCAGATGGAACAGATAGAACAGATTCCCCCCGCGACGCCGGTGATGGCGTTGTCGGGGGCGGCGCCTGCCTGAGAGAGGCGGGATCGAATTGCCCCCCACACGCGTCGAGCGGCAGTGGGTAACCATTGCTGGTTGCCTGCTGCCGCTCGTAAAGCTGGTTGTTGTGCCGATAGGGTTAAGGGCGGGCCGGAGGTGTGCCGAAGTGTAGGTTGCGCTGCCCGGTTTCCGCGTCGAAGGTGCCGAGACAGTGATCACCGCAGCGATCGCACACGGTGATCGTTTCTACAATGCCGTAATGTTGTTCGCGCCGTTCCAGGTGCCAGCGATGGCCCAGGAGTAGACAAATTATGTTTCGCATGGTACGGTTCCTCTTTTATCAGACGGGGTAGGGGCAGGATATGCATCTGCGCTGCTCTCCTGCCTGTCTCCATTATACTCCTGATTGCCCGCGTTGACAATCCTCTTTGCAATAGATTTCACAGATAGGCCAGAAACGGCAATCTGCGCGTGGACAGGCCCTGCGTTCAGAGCCGCGGCCACAGCGGAATGCCCCAACCGCCGCGCACCGCTGCTGGCACGATCACGGGAATGGCCGACGGCAGAACCTCGATGCGCACTGGGGTCTGACCGATCACTTCGCCGTCGCCCTGCACCGGCAGTGGACGATTGGCTTCGATCACAATGCTGCGCCGCGCGGGAATCGAACGAAAGGCCGGGTCGCGCCGCTGCTGCCGGAGCAGGGCGTGCCAGGCCAGCCGTGCATAGTCCACGGGATGGCGGGTGCGCAGGATGCAGACATCTACATGGCCGTCGTCCACTTTGATGTGGTCGCCCCAACTCAGTTGGGCCAGGCCGATGGTGCTGGCGTTGGGGATAGCCACTTCCGAGGCGCGCACGTGGAAGGTATGATCGTCAATGCTGAGGGTGAACCGATACGGCTGGGCGCCGAGGATGCGTCGCAGACCCCTCCAGACATAAGCCAGCCGGCCAAAGCGGCGTTTCTCCCCCGCGTGCATATCCCCCATGGCCAGGGCACTGATGCCGGTGCTGATATTGAGCAGGTGGAGCCGATCCCAGGCGCGCATGGCGTCCAGTTGGCGCAGGCGCTGCGGCCCGTCGAGGAGTTGCAGTGCGCTGGCGAGGTTGAGCGGCACGCCCAGCTCCCGCGCCAGCACATTGCCGGTGCCCAAGGGCAGGATAGCCAGCGGCACCCCGGTCCCAATCAGGCCATCGGCCACGGCCGACACGGTGCCGTCGCCGCCGGCCGCCGCAACCAGGTTGCAGCCGCGCTGCAACGCCTCGCGCACCCTCGCGGCCACTACCTCCTGGCCGGTGGTCTGGTAGATTTCCAGCGGCCAGGCCAACGCCCTGAAATGGTCTTCGATCGCTCGCTGCGTTGTGGCTGCGTGGTGATGGCCGGCGACCGGGTTGAAGACGACGAACACCCTGGGCATCGGCACGGTTTGTGGCAGATCATTCATGGTTCCTCGCGCTTAGCGCCCGCTCACGGTTTCCAGCACGCGCAGGAAGTTCAGGCCCAGCACCTTGCGGACGGTGGCTTCGTCATGTCCGCGTGCCAACATGCCGGCGGTGAGGGCGGGGTAGTGACTGGCGTCCTCGATGCCCGGCGGCGCAAAGCGAATGCCGTCGAAATCGGAGCCGATCATGACATGGTCAGGGCCGGCTACCCGGATCAGGTAATCGAGATGATCGAGAACATGGCCCAGGGTGGCGTTCTCCTCCGGTGAGGTTAGAAAAATGGGCACAAAGGTCGCGCCGATCAAGCCGCCTTTGGCCGCGATAGCCTCGATCTGCGCATCGGTCAGGTTGCGGATGTGATCGCACAGGGCGCGCGCATTGCTGTGCGAGGCGATGACCGGCTGTTGGCTGACCGCCAGGACGTGGGTCAGGCCGGCCGGCGACAGATGCGAGACATCAATCACCATGCCGATGCGGTTGCTCTCTTCGATGACGCGCACCCCGAAAGGGGTCAGCCCGGTCGTGCCCGAATCATGCACGCCGTCTGCCACCTCGTTGCGAAAGTTCCAGGTCAGCCCCAGGACCCGCACGCCCAGCCGATGAAAGCAGCGCAGCACCTCCAGGCTGCCGGCCAGGGCTTCGGCGCCCTCCAGACCGAGCAGGCCGGCAATTTTGCCGCTGGTTTTGGCCTGGCGAATGTCGGCCGCGCCCGTTGCCAACAGCAGATCGCGATCGTCCGCGGCCAGCGTTTCGTGAAAGGCATCCAGGCGCTGCAGCGCATGGCGGGTGGCGCCGGTGTGATATTCACTGACCGGCACGAAACAGGCAAACACCTGTGCGGTCACGCCGCCCGCCCGCAGGCGCGGCAGATCCACATGCCCGCTGTTGGCATGGTCGTGCAGGCGCCGCGTGCCGGCCAGCACATCGCCGAGCGTGTCACAATGACCGTCGCAGACAATGGCATCGAAATGAAGTTGCTGTGAGGTTGACATAAATATAATCTCCGGAAAATAAGAGAGTTGCCAGCTCTGCCAGAGCTGGCAACTCTACTCACTCAGCTTGTGCCAGAGCCGCCAACTCTGCCAGAGTTGCCAACTCTACTTGCTTACGACTGCGAATTGACCACCAGGGCGCCGATCACACCGGGAACCCAGCCCACGATCGTCAGCAGCGTCACCAACAGAACCGTACCGCACCCTTTATCGAGGACCGCGAGGGGCGGTAAGAGAATACACAGCAATGCACGTCCGCAACCCATAGGTTACACTCCTTCTTGAAGCCATCCGGCTCAGGCGTTGTGTGTTTGACCCGCTGCATGTCACCAATGCAGATCAAGCACAGTATACAGTACGCACGAGGGGGGCAGGAGTTGCGGTCAGACGATTTTTCCTTTGAAGACCACGCCGCGCTCTGTCAACAGCTCGCACAGGCGCTCGACGTTATCCGCATCAACCACCGCCAGCGCGCGCGAGGGATCGGCGGTGACAAAACGCGTCAACAACGGGCCAACGTCCGCATCGGTCAGTAGTTCGTCCAGGATTTTGTTGGCGCCGAGCTGGAGAAGGGTCAGCGTTTGCAGGCGGGCCTCGCCAAAGTGCCCTGCCCAGGCTTTGATCTTGAGATCGAAACGCGGGGGCAACGGGCCGATGTTCAGCGTCCGCAGGGTATCCAGGATCGAGGCGGCGGTCCAGCCGTTGTCAATGGCGTTATGCACCGCCGGGGCGGTGATCTGCCAGGTTTCACTGTCAGTCTGCTCACAAAACGGTTCGACCTGCGCGATGAGATAGATACTGGGCAGGCGGCGTTGAAAACTGACCGTGCCAGCGGGTGTCACGGTTAGCGATGGGACAGGCGTTGCCAGATCGGTGCGGGTGCGGGCCGGCAAGTGCCCGGCCGCCAGCAGCGCGTTGAAAACCTGGTCAACATGGGTAGGGCTGCACACGAGCAAGGCGACATCCGGACTGGGCCGACTTTGCAGCGCGCCGGCCACGCGGTGATCGTGCAGAACCCCATCCAACAAGGCAGGGCTGGTTGTTTGCAGCAGAGAAACGTGCGCATGCACCACCACGCGCTGCATCGCGATGGCCCATTCACGCAGGTCGCGTTCCACGTTTTGTGGCAATTGCGACTTGCTGACACTATTCAGGAATTCGATGATGCGCGGCACATCCCAACCACGACGGCTGCCGCGATAGACCGACTGGCGTGTGATCTGGTAATGCACGGCGCGTTCGGCGCTCAGGCGATCGCAAAATTGATCGAGATCGGCCAGCACCATGTCCGTCACGGGGTCGAGGGCAAAAACGTCGAAGTTGGGCTGCACAATGACCCGACCGCTGTCGGTGTTGACCTGTGGCATCGGCCCGCTGCCGAGCAGCCAGCGCCCCATGTCGGTCAAGCGATAGGCGGTAAAGGCGGGGGGTGGTTCGCCCAACTTGTCATTGCTGAGCGTCTCCGGCTCATAGCCCAGGTCCACCAGGCCGAGCCAGTAGAGTCCTTCACGCACCACGCTGCGCGCGAACTCCGCTTCGATGCGGTACCAGCCGGACTCCTCGCCGTAGATGCGGTCGAACAGCCAGCCATACGGGTTATTGGTGTAGGGATTGCTGGGAACGCCAAAGCTGTAGTTCTGGAGCGGCGCCAGACGGTTGCGGTTGCGGTTACGGGGGATCAGGAATTCGTATTCCTGGTCACGCAGGCGATTCACGAGGGTGTCGGTCAACACCCACCCCTCGTGCGGTAGCCGTGCGAGCTGTCGCAGCACTGTTTCGCGGGCCGTAACGATGCCACTGTGCGCCAAAGCAATCGCGGTGTCGTTCGTGCGCAAGTTCACATCGGTCACGCCAAAAATCTCATTCCAAAAACGGCCCTTGCTCCACAACTCGAAGCAACGTTTGACCCGCTCGGCAGGCTCCAGGGCCAGGAAGGGGGCTTTTTCATTGGCCACCACCTGGTTGCGCTTGTGGCTCAGCATGTCCAGTTCCTGTAAGAGGCGTCGCAGGAAGAACAGGCGACGGGCGTCTTTTTCGCCGCTGCCGGTTCCCAGGCTGCTCTTGACCAGCAACTTCTCATTGACGGCGCGCAGATCGGACTTGCGCAGCCACAGGGCCTGGGTTGGCGTCAGCGGTTTCTCCCGCAGATGGCTCCAGTAAAGGTAGAGGTCGCGCTGAAACGTGCGCGCCGAGCCTTCGCGCGTGCTGTGTATCTCCACCGTGTGCGCTTTGCTCTCAGGCAAGGGCGGTAGATGGCGTCGTGCCTCGATAGGAATCCACAGTACGGCGCCCGGCTCCAGATCCAACAGGGTGCCGCCTCCGAGCGGCCCGCGGGTGAGGACCAGGCCGCGTTCCAGCAGGGTGGTGATGACGGTTTCGAAGGAATCGGCCGGCGGTGGATTGTAGCGGCTGTACGCCGCGTGGTTGGGAGATTCTTCCACCAATCGGGCACGCACCATGGCGAGTTTCAACCCCGTGCTGCGCACCTCTCCATCCACAGCTTGCAGCCGTTGCAGGCAGGCAATCTCGCGGCTGTTCATGTGCGCCATAGCACGGTTGATCGCGGTCGGCGTGTACAGACGCTGCACCAGGGCGTTCACCAGGGTCTCTTTGCGCCGGTCGGGCACTTCGATCTCGGCCGTGCGCGCCATGCGCGTCAAGACGTGCAGTTTGTAGTTGCTCAAGGCTTCGGTCAGGCTGAGAAGCATGGTAATTCTTACACTCTCGCGGCGCGTTCTCTACGACTCGACTTTGGGCATCAGGCCGCGCCGTTCCATCTCAGCCACCAGGTCATTGACATGACGGGGATGGATGGCCACCAGGCGCGGGGAAAAGATGTGCAGCAGATACCGCCGAATACCGCCTGCCCGCAGGAGTTCCTGCAAGGCGAAATCGTCGGCAAACTCGACCACGGGCAGATTGTCATACAGGTGAAAGGTATCCTGCGCATCCGCCCAACCTTGCAGACGTGACCGGGCAGCCTCAGGCAGCGCCTCATCACTGGCGTCAGTCAGGCTGGCTAGAATCTCCGCGATCGTACGCCCGTCCTGCAACGCCGCCTGCAAGCCCTGGCCGGTGATTTGGTAGATGCTGTGCTCACCGTTCGTGCTGCGCAGTTCTGCCAGCGTTTCCACCAGTTTGCTGAGCGCAGGTGCAGCTTTGTCGCGGCGCACATAGAGCAGCAAGTCTGGCGTGACACGCAGCGCCGCGCCCGCAGGCACGGACGCCGGCGCGGCAACCGGCGCGGCTGGCGGCGTCACCGTGACAGCCATTGGCGCGGCAGCCGGCAGGTAGATGGGCGCGTCATCGTGCGAGATCGTGAAGCGCTGCGGCTCTTGCAGCCATACCCGCAAGACCGCCGCCGTGTGTTCGCAGTTCTGCGCAGCAAACGGGCACGTACACAGCCAGTTGACCTCGCCCCCCGCGGTGGCCTGAATGGTCACGTGATAGTGACGCGCGGTGCTGCGCCGCACGTTCGCCTGCAAGAACTGCGCGTCGGGCGTCACGGTCAACTCGCCATCGAACACTCCCCCGATGATCAGATAGTTTTTCGCCTGCGCCAGGGCCGATTCTGAAAAGCGGGCCAGCAGCGCGGCGCTGAACGGGTTGCCAGCCACAGTGCCGCCGGCGTCAGGCATGGGGTCGCTCATAACGCCGGCTGCCCGCGTGATCGCCGGGCGTGGCTACAAGGTTGGGCTGGTAGTCCGGGACTTCATGGGCGTATAGAATTTCGTAGCGATAGCCCTGCTCGGTCAGGAACAACTGACGGTTGGCCGCAAACTCCTGGTCGTTGGTGTCTTTGGTGACCAGCGTGTAGAAGTGCGCCAACATGCCATTCTTCTTGGGGCGCAGGATGCGCCCCAGGCGCTGTGCTTCCTCCTGGCGGCTGCCGTAGCTGCCGCTGAGTTGGATCGCCACATTGACTTCCGGCAGGTCAACGGCGAAGTTGGCGACCTTCGACACCACCAGCCGGCTGAGCTCGCCGTCACGCATCAGTTGGAAGAGGCGCTCACGCTCGCGCACCGGTGTGCTGCCGGTGATGAGCGGCGCTTCGACCACTTCGGCCACACGCTCCAACTGCTCGATGTACTGGCCGATGACGAGCACCTGATCATTGCGATGCTTAGAGAGCAATTGCACCAGCGGGGCGATCTTAGACATAGACGTGGCGGCCATGCGGTACTTGTCCCGATCTTCGGCCAGCGCGTACGCCATGCGCTCATCGTCCGGCAGGGAAATGCGAATCTCATGACATTCGGCCGTGGCGATCCAGCCCTGTGCCTCCAGGTCCTTCCAGGGCACGTCATACTTCTTGGGGCCAACCAGGGAGAAGACATCCTCTTCGCGATTGTCCTCACGCACCAGGGTCGCCGTCAACCCCAGGCGGCGGCGTGCCTGGATCTCCGCGGTGATGCGAAAGACCGGCGCCGGCAGCAGGTGTACCTCGTCATAGATGATCAGGCCCCAGTCGCGCTGGTCGAACAGGCCGAAGTGCGGGTATTCGTTTTCAGGGACGAACTCTTCGCCATGCTTGCGCCGCGGCCGCCAGGTCATGATCTGATAGGTGGTCACGGTGATCGGCTTGATCTCCTTGGTGAGTCCGGTATATTCGCCCACCATGTCCTCGGTGATGGTGGTTTTGTCCAGCAACTCGCGAATCCACTGGCGCGCCGCCACGGTGCTCGGGGTGAGGATCAGGGTGTTGCACTGCAATTTCTGGATGGCGGCCATGCCGACGAGGGTCTTGCCGGCGCCGCAGGGCAGCACGATGACACCGCTGCCGCCCCGCGCCGAGCCGCCGGCATAGAAGGTATCTACCGCATCCTGCTGATAATGGCGCAGGGCGAAGGCGTCCCCGCTGGCGCGGCTGGCCGGCAGCAGGCTGATCTCCAGCGGTGCGCCTTCCACGTAGCCGGCCACGTCCTCGGCCGGATAGCCGACATGCACCAGGGCTTGCTTGATGTGCCCGCGCCGCGCGGGATCCACCAGCAGCGTGTTGGCATCGAGTTGGCCCAGCAGATAGGGCTTCAGTTCCTTGCGCCGCGTCAGCTCGGTGAGCAGGGCCACGTCGGCGGAGGTGAGGATGAGCAGGCCGTCCTCGTTTTTCTCCAGGCGCACGCGGCCATAACGTCCGATGGACTCGCGAATATCAAAGATGACGTTTTCCGGTACGTCGAATTTGGCATACTCGCTCAGATCTGCCAGGATTTGATCGGCGCTGAGGCCGGCTGCGGCCGCGTTCCACAGGCTCAGTGGGGTGATTCTGTAGGTGTGGATGAACTCCGGGCTTTTTTGCAGCTCGGCAAAGCGTGCCAGCGCATCGCGCGCCGCCTCATAGCGATCATTTTGCACCTCCAGCAGCACGCTGCGGTCGCTCTGGACGATGAGCGGGTTGTTTGGACTGTATGGCATAGAAGACCACCTATTCTTGTCCGCATTTCGGTCAGGAAGATGCGGGAGCCTATTCTTTGACAAGCCCTTAGTGTACCATTGCCAGGGGATAGATGCAATTTTCTGGCCTGAAACTAAAACTTGACAGCATTCCCGTCCTCGTTATAATGTCACTGTCCACGGCGCATTCGTCTAGGGGCCTAGGACGCCGCCCTCTCAAGGCGGTGACAGGGGTTCGAATCCCCTATGCGCTACCAGGCGGGGCCTTCATGCATCAGCATGAAGGCCCCTTCTTTTTCCCATCTCCATGGCTCATACCGGGACGTAAACCGCCACTTCCGTATCTTTGTGTCCCGGCGTCGTAGCGCACCCCTGCGGTCGCCCACGCGGGCAGGCGCAAGGCCATGCCCGCTGTTGCCCAATTTCACGAACATGACCAAAGTCACCCCTCAGGGGACTAGACAAATTGAAAATTCCCTGTATAATAAGGCTAAGTGGGGAAGAGTGGGGAAAAATCCCTAAAAATTAGGCCAAAAATCGACTAAAGTGGGGAATAAGAACAAGTGTTCGTCGGTCGCACCGAACATGTGCTCGATAGCAAAGGTCGCCTGACCATTCCGTCCCGATACCGCACCGCGTTGGCGCCTGGCGGGATGGTGACCCGCGGCATGGGTGACTATCTGATCGTCCTGCCGTTGAGCGAATGGCAGGGCCTGGCCGAGCGCCTGCAGGATAAGCCCATGCTGACCGATCTGGCTATTGGGGAGCTGCGCCGCTGGTTGTATGCGGAGGCGGCCGATGTGGAACTGGATACCCAGGGCCGTTTCATTCTTCCACCCGACCTGCGCGCGTTTGCCAGCATCACCGATAGTGTGACGGTGGCCGGTGTCGGTACGCACCTGGAACTGTGGGCGCCTACCTTGTGGCAGGATCGCCGTGCGCACCTGATGCAGGACAACGAGATGACGTCGCTCTTTCGGGCGCTGAGCATTTAGGGGTGGCCGCGTACCCGCCGGCTGACGAGGGTCATGTCCCGGTCCTGCTCAACGAAACCCTGGCTGCGCTGGCCCTGACCCCGGGCGCCGATGTGATTGATGGGACATTAGGCGGCGCCGGTCACGCCGAAGCGATCTTGCAGGCGATAGCCCCCAACGGTCGCCTCCTGGGTTTGGATGCCGACCCGGCCGCAGTGGCCCGTGCGCGTATGCGCCTGGCGCCCTTTGGCGAGCGTGCCATTCTGGCGCAGGCCAATTTCGATCAGATGCGCATCGTGGCCGGCGCGTACCGGCTGGCGCCGGCGGCGATCCTGCTCGACTTGGGACTGTCATCGTATCAATTGGCCGGTGACGACCGCGGCTTTAGTTTCTTGAGCGCAGGCCCTCTTGACATGCGCTTCAACCCGGCCGCGGGCCGTTCGGCAGCCGACCTGGTCAATACGTTGGACGAAGTTGAACTGGCCGACCTGATCTTCCGCTATGGCGAGGAGCGCTTCTCGCGTCGGATTGCGCGTGCCCTGGTGACGGCTCGCCCGCTGTCTGAGGCCAGGGTGGTGGCCGCGGTGATTGCCCGGGCGACGGGTGGTCGTCATGAACGCATTCATCCCGCGACGCGCACGTTTCAGGCGCTGCGCATCGCGGTCAACGATGAGTTGGGCGCGTTGGAGAGGGTATTGCCCCAGGCCCTTGACCTGCTGCAAATCGCTGGGCGCCTGGTTGTCATTAGCTTTCATTCGTTGGAAGATCGCCTTGTCAAGCAGTTCATGCAGCGCGAAGCCAGCGACTGTATTTGCCCGCCCCGTTTGCCGGTCTGTGTGTGTGGGCATCGTGCCCGTCTGCGCTTGAGCGTGAAGAAACCGATTGCGGCCACGGAGGCTGAGGTGAGCCGCAACCCGCGCAGCCGCAGCGCGCATCTGCGAGTGGCAGAAAAAATCGCCTGAGATCAGAGTAGAAAAACAAGAGGAGACCCCTATGTTATATCCGACGCCAAGAACGTTGTGGCGACCGCAGACCATCTTCAACCGCCGTCGCCGTCTGACGACCGGCGAGCAAACGGCGCTCTATCTGGCCGTGCTCTTCGTGGTATGCCTGGCTTTCTTCGCCCTGCTCTTGCCCAACGGTGAGATGGCGGCGGCTCAGCATGAGATTTATACGGCCCAAGCGCGCTACCAGCAATTGCTCATCACCAACGCCGAGCTGCGCGTCGAGATCAGTCAGTATGCCAATATGGACGCGCTGGAGGCGCGGGCGCGGGCGGCTGGCTTTGTCCCGGCTGACCGTCGCATCTATGTTGTTGTGTCCGGCCTGCCAACGGCATTTGGCCCAACAGGCCAGTAGTAGAAGGGGCCAATTATCATGGATTCCCTGATGCAACGCTCCCTGCCACGGGTGAGAGCCGTTTTTGCCATCATCGTTGTGGTGCTCACGGTGATTGGTCTGCAGCTCGTGCGCCTGCAGGTGATCAAGGCGGCGGCTGCACCGGTGGCAGAAGGTCACAACCAATACGGCAGCCTGCTGCCGCCCCACCGCGGCAACATGGTGGATCGTGCCGGCAACCTGTTGGCCACCGATGGCGTGCGCTACCAGGTGGCGATCGCCGGCGCCATTACTGAAACGACCATCATGTCGCTGACGCAACGTTTGGCGCCCTGGCTGGAAATGCCCCCGGCCGAGTTGGAAAGGCGCCTGCGCAACCATGGCCAGGGCGTGACGGTGCTCAAGTTCTATGCCCGTCAGGCGGCTGCCGCAGAGATCGAGCGTTGGAACACGGATTACCTGCGCGTGGAGCGACTCGCACGCCGCTTCTACCCAGAGAATACCGACGCCGCCTTCGTGCTCGGCCTGGCCACCGCCGACCAGATTGGCCGCTACGGCGTCGAAGCCAAGTACGACGCCTTCCTGCGCGAGAATGGCGACATGGCCGTCACCAATCTGGAGAATCACCTGCGTGCTTTATCTCCTGATTTTAGCCTGGATATTCCGTCGCCCGTGGGCCGCGATCTCGTGCTGACCATTGACCGCCGCATTCAGGCCATCGTGGAGGATGAACTGAAGTTCGCCGTTGATTACTACGGCGCAACCGGCGGCACCATCATTGTGATGGATCCAAAGACGGGCGAGATTTTGGCCATGGCGTCTGCACCCGGCTACTCGCCCAATACGTTTTATGAGGTGCAGGCCGCGCCCGACCAGCATGACCCATTCAGCGATCCCGCCACCGGGCTGCTGTATGAGCCAGGGTCAGTGTTCAAGATCGTCACCATGGCCGCGGGCCTGGATTCGGGCAAGGTGACACTCGATCAGAAGTTCAAGGATGTGGGCGTCCTGGAAGTAGGCGAACGCGAGATTCGCAACTCGGACCGCCAGGCGCATGGCGAGGTCGCCATTCCCACGATCCTGCAGCGTTCCTTGAACATCGGTTCGGCGCAGGTGGCCCTGGCCATGGGCGCCGACACATTCTATTCCTATGTCGAGCGCTTTGGTTTCGGTAATGTCACCGGCGTTGATCTGTCCGGTGAGGTGCGCGGCATCGTCAAGAGGCCCAAGTCCAGCGCGCAGTGGAGCCCGTCCGATCTGGCTACCAATGCCTTCGGCCAGGGCATCAGCGTGACACCCATGCAGATGATTTGCGCGGTGTCGGCGGTCGCCAATAACGGCGTCATGATGCGCCCCCATGTGGTCAAGGCCATCGTGGATCACGGGCGCTGGTTCGAGATCGAACCGTCGCCGGTGCGCATTGCCATCTCACCCCAGACCGCCCGCCTGATGACCGATATCCTGGTCAGCGTGGTGGAGAACGGCGGCACCAATCAAGCCGCCGTGCCTGGCTATCATATCGCCGGCAAGACCGGCACGGCTGAGATTCCGGGGCGTACAGCCTACGACTCTGACCTGACGATTTCGACCTATGTCGGCTATGCACCGGCCGCCGACCCTCGTTTCGTGGTGCTGGTCAAGCTGGACAAGACGCGGCTGTCGGTTTGGGCAGGGCACACCAGTGCTCCCACCTTCCAACGGCTGGCGCGACGCCTGTTTGCCCTTCTCAACATTCCGCCCAGTGACGGATGAATCGCTCATGCAACTGACCTTGTCACACCTGCTCGCCGTGTTGGCCAACCCGGCAGCAATCAGCCTGAACACCCCTTCCCCCGCGACGGTCTCCGATCTCCGGTCTCCGATCTCCGATCTCCGGTCTCCGGTCTCCGGTCTCCGGTCTCCGGTCTCCGATCTCCGGTCTCCGATCTCGACCGTCGTAGTTGATTCGCGGCAGGTGCAGCCGGGCGCGGTATTCGTGGCCCTGGCTGGGGAACGCACCAATGGCCATTCCTTTGTGACCGACGCCTTGCACCGGGGGGCCGTGGCGGCTATCGTGGAGCAGGACGTGGTTCCAGATGCTGAGTGTTGGATCGTGGATACCCGAGCATTCGTGCTCCAGCACTCAGCCTCATCTTTCAGCCCACCCCCGACGGGCCGGCCGCTGCTGCTGCGCGTGGAAAACTCGCTGCAGGCGCTGCAAGCCTGGGCCGCGGCCTGGCGCGCGGACGTAGGCGCGGTCAGCGGCCTGCGGGTGATCGGCATCACCGGCAGCGTGGGCAAGACGAGCACCAAAGAATCGGTAGCCTCCGTGCTGGCGCGGCGCTTTCCCACGCTCAAGAGTGTGGGCAACCAGAACAATGAAATTGGCGTGCCCCTGACCCTGCTGCGCCTGACGCCGGCCGACCGGCGCGCGGTGCTGGAGATGGGCATGTACTACTTGGGCGACATTGCCCTGCTGGCGCGCCTGGCTCAGCCCCAGGTGGGCGTCATTACCAATGTGGGGCCAGTGCATTTGGAGCGCGCTGGCAGCCTGGAGCGCATTGCCCAAGCCAAAGGCGAACTGATCGAAGCCCTGCCGGCCTCTGGCGTGGCCATTCTCAACCAGGATGACCCCCTGGTGATGGCCCTGGCACCGCGCAGCGCGGCGCGGGTCTTCACCTACGGCCTCGACAGCCGCGCCGATCTCTGGGCTGATGAGATCAGCAGCGAAGGGCAAGAGGGCATCCGTTTTGCCCTGCACTACGAGGGCGACCATCTGCATGTCAAGGTGCCCATGCTGGGGCGCCACAGCGTACACACGGCGCTGCGTGCCGCGGCCGTGGGCCTGGTGGAGGGACTGAACTGGCAGGAAATCATCGAAGGCTTGCAGGATGTGCAGGCGCAGCTACGCCTGGTGGTGGCGCCCGGCCTGCGTGGCAGCATGGTGATTGATGACACCTACAGCGCCAGCCCGGCCGCCACCCTGGCCGCGCTCAACCTGTTGGCCGACCTGGCGGTGCCATCTGGCGCTCGCCGCATCGCCGTTCTGGGTGACATGCGCGAACTGGGCGATCAGACGGAGATTGGGCATCGCAAGGTGGGCCAGCGTGCGGCCGATGTCGCGGGGAAACTGGTCGCCGTGGGGCCGCTGGCTCGCCTGATTGCGGCTGAGGCGCTCAGCGCCGGCATGGCGCCGGGCAATGTGGCCCAGGTGAATGACAACGCCGGCGCCGTGGCCGTCTTGCGCAGCATGGTGCAAAGCGGCGACTTGATCCTGGTCAAAGGCTCGCGTGCCCTGCATTTAGAGGAAATTGTGGCCGCTCTCAGCCGGCCGGAAAGCGAGGACGTGTAGGAAAATGGCCTATTCGTTGACGCTGGGCGCCATCGCCTTTTTTCTGGCCGTCATTTGGGGCCGGCCGCTGATCAACCTGCTGGTCCGCAACCGCATCGGCAAGCAGATTCGCATCGAGGGACCAACGACACACCAGGTCAAGACCGGCACACCCACCATGGGCGGCCTGATGATCCTGATCCCGGTTATCGTCATTACCAGTGCCCTCAACATCGCCAATCTGCTCGGCTGGAACATCATCGGCCGTTCCGTATTGGTGCCCATGACGGTCCTCTTGCTGTTTGGCCTGCTGGGCGCGGTTGACGATCTGGAAGGGGTGCGCGGCCGTCGCAGCAAAGGCGAGGGCATCCTGGGCCGTTGGAAGGCGCTGGCGCAGATCATCCTGGCGACCCTGGTCGTGCTTTTTTTGCATTTTGTCCTGGACCTGCGCAGCGTGGCCGTGCCAGGCATTCGGGAGAAGATTGAGATTGGCCTGTGGTACATTCCGGCGGCGGTGTTCATCGTGGTGGCCTTTTCCAACGCCGTCAACCTGACCGACGGGCTGGACGCGCTGGCCGGCAGCCTGGCGGCCAGCGCCTTCACCTGCTATGGCGTCATCGCATTCTTGCAGCAGCAGGTGTGGCTGGTGGCCTTCTGTTTCACGCTGGTGGGCGCCATCATGGCCTTTCTGTGGTTCAATGCGCACCCCGCTGAGCTGTTCATGGGGGACACCGGCTCCCTGGCGCTGGGCGCGACCCTGGCCGTGGTGGCCTTGATGACCGGCCAATGGCTGCTGCTGCCGGTGGTGGCCGCCGTCTACACCGCAGAAACGGTTTCCGTGACGTTGCAGGTGCTCTGGTTCAAGCTCTCGCGGCGCCTCTACGGCCAGCCGCGGCGCCTGTTCAAAATGGCCCCGCTGCATCATCATTTTGAACTGACGGGCTGGTCAGAGACGCAGGTCACGCAGCGGTTTTGGCTGGTGGGCATTCTGTGCGGCATGCTGGGCATTGCCCTGGCGTTACTCTGAGTAGGTGGCTATGGCACACATTGCACTTCATATCAACAGCCCGCAGTCGCTGCCGGCCACGGCCGGTCAAGCCATTGCCCTCGCGCTGCGCCCGGTCAGCCAGGAAATCCACCTGGCCCTGGAACAGGCGCAGACTGAGCGAGCCTTGAGCCTGGCCACGGTCACGCTGGCGGCCGCAAGCGCGCAGTTGACGACGCCCGCTGCCGGGCCTTTGGACGCGTGCCTGCACCTGCTGGCCATCGAGATTGCCGCCAGCCCGTTGACCTGCCTGGCCGATGGCACGCTGCAAGAAG
Source organism: Candidatus Amarolinea dominans (assembly GCF_016704685.1). Classification (NCBI taxonomy): domain Bacteria; kingdom Bacillati; phylum Chloroflexota; class Caldilineae; order Caldilineales; family Candidatus Amarolineaceae; genus Candidatus Amarolinea; species Candidatus Amarolinea dominans. Next base: position 71,293 of record NZ_JADIZS010000020.1, on the reverse strand, counting down.
CGCTGGAGGTCTGGATCGAACATCGCGCCTGGCGCGTCAGCCCGTTGGAAGGGCGCCGCCTGGCCGATCGCGTCGCTCAGCGCCTGAGCACCGGCACGGACGCGACTTGGAGCCAGCGCGTGGCCCCCAACGGTTATTGGCAGGCCAGCGTCTGGGCGCCGTTGACATATGGGTGAGATGATGAATTCGTCCTGGTTCAGAGGCAAGCGCATCGTCATTTTGGGCCTGGCCCGGCAAGGCACGGCCCTGGCGCGCTTCCTGGTTGGCCGGGGCGCGCATGTCACCATCAGTGACCTGCAGCCGGCCGGCGCCGCGTCTCTGGCCGCAGCCCAGGCCGCGGTGGCTGACCTGCCGCTGACGCTGGCCCTGGGCGGCCATCCGCTGGCGCTGTTGGACGATACCGACCTGCTGTGCCTCAGCGGCGGCGTCTCGCCTGATCTGCCGATCGTGCAGGCGGCGCGGGCGGCCGGCATCCCGCTCAGCAACGACTCGCTGTTGACCTTGCAGCAGACCGCGGCCTTCAGCGTGGGCATCACCGGCTCCAGCGGCAAGACCACGACGACGACCTTGACCGGCGCGATGCTCAAGGCCAGCGGACTGACGACCTGGGTCGGCGGCAATATCGGCACCCCGTTGATTGATCAACTGGACGCCATCGCCGCGAATGACCGCATCGTGCTGGAGTTGTCGAGTTTTCAACTGGAGCTGTTCGATCCCGCCCTATGCCTGGGCGAGCCGGTCAGCACCCGTGTGGCCGGCATGCTCAATGTGACGCCCAATCATTTGGACCGCCACCCTTCGATGGACGCGTACGCGGCGGCCAAGCGTAACCTGCTGCTGCATCAGCGCGCCGGCGATGTCGCGGTGCTTGGACTGGACAACGAGATCACCGCGGCCTGGTATGCGGCTTACGCGACGGCTGCAGGGCGCGGCCTGCCAGGCGCTGGCGTGCAGGTGTTGGGCTTCAGTCTGCTGACCGAGCCGCCAGTCGGCGCCTCCCTGCGCGGCGACGAGCTGCGCCTGCGCCTGCCAGGGCAGGCCGAGCAGCGGGTGTGTCGCGTCGCGGATGTGCGCCTGCGCGGCAGGCACAACATCGCCAATCTGCTGGCGGCCTTCTGCCTGAGCGGGGCGGCCGGCGCCAGCGTCGAGGCCATGACCGCGGTGGCAACGACATTCAGCGGCGTGGCCCATCGGCTGGAACTGGTACGGGTGCATGCCGGGGTGGCATGGTACAACGACTCGATTGCCACTGCGCCCGAACGGACCATCGCCGCGCTGCAGTCCTTCGACGAGCCGATCATTCTGCTGGCCGGGGGGCGCGATAAGCATCTGCCGTGGGATTTGCTGGCGCTGGCTGGTCGCGGCCGGGTGCGCCATGTCATTACCTTTGGCGAGGCGGCCGGCCTGATCGAACGTGCCCTGGCCGATTTTGCCGCCGCGCATCCTGCTGCGCCGGGCGCCGCGCCGTCGGTTCAGCATACGGACAGCCTGGCGCAGGCCGTGGCCCTGGCCGCGACCCTTGCCCAACCCTCGGATGTGGTGCTCCTGTCGCCGGGCGGCACCAGTTACGATGCCTATCGCGATTTTGCCGCGCGTGGCGAGCACTTCCGGGCGTTGGTTGACGGGTTGTGAGGGATTTTATAACATGAAGACAGCCAAAAACGTTGCTCTGCTCGATTACGGGTTGCTGGTTCTGACAGCAACTCTGATTGGTATTGGCTTCATCATGATTTTTAGCTCCAGCTACCAGCAGTCGGTGATGCGTTTCGAGTTGTCGCCCACCTATTTTGCGCAGCGCCAACTGCAATGGATTGTGGTCGGTACGGTGGCGATGTTGGCCTGTGCTCTGGTGAATTATCATCTGCTCGAACGCTACGCGACTCCCCTGTTGGGCACGATCCTGCTCCTGCTCGTGGCCGTGCTGCTCTTTGGCGAGGATATCTACGGCGCCAGGCGCACCCTGGCCGGTGGGTCGGTGCAGCCCGGCGAGGCCGCGAAGCTCATCATGATCATTTACGCCTCGGCCTGGCTCACCAGTAAGGGGGAGAAGATCAAACTGATCTCCTATGGCTTGCTGCCCTTTAGCGTCGTTTTGGGCATCGTGGCCGGGTTGATTATTCTGGAGCCGAACCTCAGCACCGCGCTGCTGATTACCATCACTGCGATGACGATGTTCTTCATCGCCGGCGCCACGCTGCGTCAGGTGATCGTGTGTGTGGCGATCTTCTTACTCACCTGCGGCCTGCTCTTTACGCGCTATCCCCATGCGCGCGAGCGCATTACGCAGATGATCAGCGCGGGCGGTGATCCCAGCCAGGGCACGAACGAGCAGGCGCAGCAGTTTGGCGACGCCTTCAAGAACGGCGGTCTGTTGGGCCGCGGCCTGGGCAATGGCGATCTCAAGACGAACATGCCGCTACCCTGGACTGACGGCATCGTGTCGGTCATCGGTGAGGAGTTCGGCTTGCCGGGCACTCTGTTCGTGGTGGCGCTTTACCTGGGATTGACCTTTCGCGGGCTGCGCATCGCTTCGCAGGCCGGGGACGGCTTTGGTTTCCTGTTGGCGTTTGGCATTACCATCTGGCTGGTCTATCAGGCCATCGTGCATGTGGCCGCGGCCACTGGGTTGGGGCCGCTCACCGGCGTGACGCTGCCCTTCGTCAGCTATGGCGGGTCGTCGCTGGTGATCAACATGTCAGCCATCGGCATTTTGATGAGTATCGCCCAGGGCACAGGGCAGGGCAAAAATTGGAAAGGGGCAGCGGTCAATGCGCGTTTTGATTTCTGGCGGGGGTACGGGCGGCCACGTCTATCCGGCCCTCGCCGTCTTCCAGGCACTGCAAGCACGACTCGACGCCGCACCGGCGGACGCCACATCCCGCGACCAGCCCCGCGCGGCGCAGTCATCAGCAGCGGCCGCGCCGCGCCGCGCAGTGCCGCCGTCAGCGGCGGACGCGCCGCCCCACGCCGCGCCGCGCCGCGTCGCCAGTTGGCCGCCGCCGCCCGTCTCTTCGGCCGCCGTCGCCCTTTACGTCGGCAGTGAGGACGGCGTGGAGCGCGACCTGGCGATGCGTGCCGGGCTGTCCTACCGGGCCATTGCCACCGGTCAACTGCGGGGACGGGCGCCCTGGACCGCCGCGGCCAACCTGCTGCGCATGGCGCACGGGGCGCGGCAGAGCGCCGCGCTCCTGCGTGAGTTTCAGCCGCAGGTCTGTTTTGTGACCGGCGGCTACGTCTGCACCCCGGTCGCGTGGGCCGCCAAGCGCATGGGCGTGCCTGTTCTGATCTATTTGCCCGACCTGACGCCGGGCCTGGCGATTCGAGCCTTGAGCCTGCTGGCCGCGCGGGTGGCGGTCTCGTTTCCTGAAGTGGCGCCGTGGTTCCCCGGCAAGGCGGTTGTCACCGGCTATCCGTTGCGGCCAGAACTGCACGCGGCAGCCGCCGACCGGCCCGGCGCCCGCGCTCATTTCAACCTGGCGCCGGATTTGCCGGTCTTGCTGGTGTTTGGGGGCAGTCGCGGCGCCCGCAGCATCAATCAGGCGTTGCTGGCCGCCCTGCCCGCGTTGGTCGGGCAGATGCAGGTCGTTCACATCAGCGGCACGCTCGACTGGCCGCAGGTCGAGGCGCAGGCAGCGGCCTTGCCAGAGTCGGTGCGGGCGCACTACCACGGCTTCGCCTACCTGCACGATGACATGGCCCTGGCCCTGGCCGCGGCCGACCTGGTGGTGGCCCGCGCCGGCGCCTCCACCCTGGGGGAATTTCCCCTGTTGGGGCTGCCGGCCATCCTGGCGCCTTACCCGTATGCCGGGCAGCATCAGGACGCCAACGCCGATTACCTGGTGCAGCGCGGCGCGGCCGTCAAGCTGCGCGATGAGGAACTGGCCTCCCGCCTGGCGCCGCTGCTGCTCGACCTGGTGCAGGATCGCACCCGTTTGGGGCAGATGGCGCAGCAGGCCGCCAGCCTGGCGCGACCGCAGGCTGCAGAGGCCATCGTGGATGAACTGTTGAGATTGGGAGCATCGCATGGCTGAGACCGATGTCCAGGGCATACGCATTGCCCTTGTCACCATTTTCTTGATCGCCATTGCCATGGCCTCCGGTTATCGTCGGGGCACGTTGCGGGAAGCGGCGACTACCGTGCTTCTCGCCTTTTTTGCTTCGCTGCCTTCGACCCCGCTGGGCGTTAGTCTTGTAGATTCCTTGAATTCCATTGCGCGCCAGGTCAAGGCGGTTGGATTTCAACTACAGGTGCTCATTCCTGGCATGCCCGATGCAAAGGCCGCGGTGAATACACTGAAAGACTGGCGTCTGATTCCCCTCCAGCAGCAGGAAGCGTTCATCTTCATTGTTTTCCTGGCAGGCATCTTTCTTGCCTATCGGGCAGGCAACATTGTTTTGACGTCGAAAAGAAGCCCGCCGTCAATGGGCGGCGCGTTGATGGGGTTGTTCAACGCGTACATCCTGGGACTGGTCCTGTTGCCCGACCTGCCGCGGGCCGTGCCGGCTCCCCAGGTCATCATGAACGGTAAGGAATTGACGCGGCAGGCCACTGAAACCTTCGCGCAGGTGGCGACGAGCATTGGCGTCACATTCTCGGCCGACAACATTCTGTTCGGGATCATCCTGTTGGTGGCGGTTTTGATGTACTGGGCGGTCGGCGAGCTGCGTTGAGGGTGATAACTCATGGGACCGATTGAAGCGCTCTGGGGCATCGTGGTGATCTTCTTCGTGATGATCAGCATCGTGCGCGGCTACAACAAGGAGCTTGGCTCGACTGTGTTGATCCTGGTGGCGCTGGTGGCCCTGAAGCTGCTGGATGGCCCGCTGACGACCGCGGTCAAGGCCGTTTTTCGCGGCGACAGCCAGAACCTGGCCCTGATGGTCACTTTTCAGGCGGTTTTCATTTTGATCGTCTTCGCCGGTTACTCCGGCGAAACCCTGATCTTCAGAGGCCAGCCGCGGCGCGGCAGCTCAGGACTGTTTTTCAATATCGTGTTCGGACTTGTCAACGGCATCCTGGTGGCCGGGACCTTGTGGCATTACATGGCTCTCTACAAGTATCCACTGCCCAAGAGCATACTCGATGCCACGAAGCTATCGGATTTTGCCAAGGCCGCGCCCGCACATCTGCCCCCGACGTTGCCGGTAACGGCCCTGGTGGCGCTGCTTCTTTTTCTGATCATCCTGCGGGTGCGGAAGTAGGGCGGCCATGCCAACGAACGAACGCAGCGCCTGGCGCACCTGGCTGGGACAGCCGCCGGGCAAAACCCCGCCCCGGCTCCATCTGATCGGCATTGGCGGCAGCGGCCTGGCGGCCATTGCCCGGGTTCTTTTACAACGGGGGTTTCGTGTGTCCGGCTCGGATCGGCAAGAGAGCGCGACCCTGGCCGAATTGCGCAGCCTGGGCGCCACGGCTTTCGTGGGGCACGCCGCGGCGCAGGTGGCGGGCGCTGACCTGGTCTTGATCTCCTCGGCGGTGCCGCCGGATAACCCTGAGGTGACCGCGGCGCAGGCGGCCGGCGTCCCGGTCGTCAAGCGCCAGGACTTCTTGGGGCCATTGCTCCACGAGCAGACGCTGATCGCCGTGGCCGGTACGCATGGCAAGACCACAACGACCGGCATGGTGGCGACCATCCTGATCGGCGCGGGGCGTCAGCCAGGCTTCATCGTGGGCGGGCTGGTGCGCAACCTGGGCGTCAATGCGGCCGCCGGCGCCGGGCAGGTCTTTGCCATCGAGGCCGATGAGTATGACCACATGTTTTGGGGCTTGCATCCCACGGTGGCGATCATCACCAATGCCGAATGGGACCATCCTGATTGCTACCCGACGGCGGCTCTGTTCGCCCAGGCGTTCGACCGCTTCGTGCGCCAGGTGCGGCCGGGCGGGTGGCTGGTGGCCTGCGCGGATGACCCTGGCGCGCAGCAGTTGGCGGCCGCGTACGCAACTGACGGCGGGCAGGTGGTGCATTACGGTCTCACGTCAGGGTCTTTACTACACGCAACAGAGGTTGATCTGCTGGCTGATGGCGGTAGTCGGGCCGTGGTGTGGCAGGGAGCGGAGCTGATGGGCACGCTGCGCCTCCAGGTGCCTGGCATGCACAATGTGCGCAACGCCCTGGCCGCGTTGGCCGCCTGTCAATGTCTGGGGGTGGCGCCGGCCGTGGCGTTGGCTCAGTTAGCAGCCTATCGGGGCGCGGGCCGCCGTTTCGAGACCAAAGGTGAGGTCAATGGCATCCGGGTGTTCGATGACTATGCCCATCACCCCACTGAGATTCGCGCGACGCTGGCCGCGGCGCGTCACCTGGCGGGCGCGGGCCGTGTGTGGGCCTTCTTTCAGCCGCATACCTACAGCCGCACCCTGGCCCTGTGGGGCGACTTCTGCCGGGCCTTCGGTGATGCCGACCAGGTGCTCGTCACCGACATCTTCGCGGCGCGTGAAACCGATCACCTGGGCGTGAGCGGCGCCGCACTGGCCGCGGCCATCGTTCATCCGGCCGTGCGCTACATCGCTCACCTGGAGGAGGCTGCCAACTACCTGGCGCAGGAGATGCAGCCCGGTGATCTGCTCCTGACCCTGGGCGCGGGGGACGGCTACCTGGTGGGAGAGATGGTATTGCGCATAGTCAAAGAGCATAACGGCACGAACGTTCGCCGCTCTCAGGACTTATCCACAAATGGGTAAATTGACCTTTTGCGGACTTGGTGTATAATGATTTTTGAGCTACACGCAAAAAACGAAACCGGATCACGTGACGCATTCGTCACGCGGGCGCAGGAGACTGGTTTCACGGTGACCCCTGATGTCCCACTTGCGGACTATACGACATTCAAGCTCGGCGGACCTGCCGATTTGCTGGTGATTGCCGAACGCATCACCGATTTGATCCGATTGGTCAACCTGGCGCGTGGCGCCGGTCTCCCTTTCTTTGTCCTGGGGGGCGGCAGCAACATTCTTGTCAGCGATGCAGGCGTGCGTGGCCTGGTCATTGTGAATCACTGCCGCCAGATTGCCGTGACTGGCACGACGGTGACCGCTGAGAGCGGCGCGCCGTTAGCCGGACTGGCTCGCCGCACCATTCGCCAGGGGTTGAGCGGCCTGCAATGGGCGGTCAGTGTGCCGGGAACCGTGGGCGGCGCGGTGATTGGTAACGCCGGCGCACACGGCGCTTGCATGGCCGACAACCTGGTCTCGGCCGAGGTGCTGGATGGGCAGGGCAACCTGACGCTGTGGGCGTTGGCCGATTTTGCCTATGCCTATCGGTTCAGCCGGCTCAAGCGCCCGGCGGACGCACAGACCCGCGGCGCGGTGGTGCTGACGGCCACCTTTCATCTGCAGGAGGCGGACCGCGCGGCCCTGGCTGAGCAAGCGGCGCGTTTTCTGGCTCACCGCCGTGCGACGCAGCCGGTGGAGGCCAGCGCCGGTTCTATGTTTCAGAACCCGCCGGGGGATTATGCCGGGCGCCTGATCGAAGCGGCCGGCCTGAAAGGGGTGCAGGTGGGCGGGGTGCAGTTCAGCCCGCTGCATGCCAATTTCATCGTCAACCTGGGGACGGGACGGGCGAGCGATGTCGTGGCCGCGATGGACCTGGCCCGCAGCCGTGTGCAGGCGCAGTTTGGCATCAGCCTGCAGCCGGAGATTTTGCTGGTTGGGGGGTAGGGGCATGGCCTTGCGCCTGCCCGCGTGGGCGACCGCAAGGGTGCGCCCCTACAAATTGAGAAGATACCCCCAGGCCGCGAACCATTGACAGACAACGTGTGTGAAGGGGAGATGAGGAGTCGCCATGAGTAGGCGCAAACTACGTGTCGGGGTATTGTTTGGTGGCAAATCGAGCGAGCATGATGTCTCGCTCGTTTCAGCGCGTTCGGTGATGGCTGCCATTGACAAGACCCGCTACGAGGTGGTGCCGGTCGGCATCGAACGCGACGGGCATTGGCTGCGAGGCGGCGACCCGATGGCGCAGTTGACTGCGGGCGAGTATGCCAGCCCTCTGCCGGCTGCGCAGTTGGCCCAGGACGCGGCGCCCCCGCGCGTTGATTTCGCCTTCCTCGCGGGGGAGACGGCCGTGCAACTGGTGAACGGCGCGTCGTCACCGATGGCGCCGCAGGTTGACATCATCTTTCCGGTGCTGCACGGCCCCATGGGCGAGGATGGCACGGTGCAGGGCCTGCTCGATCTGGTCAACATCCCCTATGTGGGCTGCGGGGTGCTGGCTTCCGCGTTGGGTATGGACAAGCTGGTATGCAAGGCGGCCTTCGCAGCGCAGCGGCTGCCACAAGTGCCTTATGTGGGCCTGCTGCGCCGGCGCTGGGAAGCGGAGCCAGACGCCGTACTCGCTGAACTGGAGGCGCAGTTGCCCTACCCGATGTTCGTCAAGCCGGCCAACATGGGTTCCAGTGTGGGCATCAGCAAGGCTCACAACCGCCTTGAGTTGGCGGCCGGTTTGCACGAGGCTGCGCGTTACGACCGCAAACTGGTGGTGGAGCAGGGTGTGGATGGCCGCGAGATCGAGTTGAGCGTGCTTGGCAACGATGACGATGTGCTTGTCAGCCTGCCGGGCGAGGTGGTGCCGGGCAACGAATTCTATGACTATGCCGCCAAGTATCTGCTGGACAACTCACAACTGCTCATCCCCGCGCCGCTGACCCCGGCCTTGACCCAGGAGGCGCAGGCCCTGGCTCGCGCCGCGTACCTGGCGCTGGATGGGGCCGGCCTGGCCCGCGTGGATCTGCTGCTCGATCGCGGCAGTGAGCGCCTGTTCATTAACGAAATCAACACCATGCCCGGTTTTACCAGCATCAGCATGTACCCAAAGCTGTGGGAAGCCAGCGGCCTGGCGTACGGTGCGCTGATCGAGCGCTTGCTTGAGCTGGCCCTGGCGCGGCATGCCGATCGGCAGCGCAACGTCACAACGCGGTGAGGGATTATGCCTGGCAACAAGATCGCCCGGCAGCGTACGCCGGTGGCAACGGCGGGCCGTTTTCGCCGGCGCCGGCGCTTTCGCTCCAGCGTCGTGGGGGGCGCTGTGCAGTTGCGGCGGGAGATGTGGCGCGGCAGCGGTTGGCAGATCACCAAATGGCCGACGTTTCTGCTCATCGGCGCTTTGGCGGGCCTGCTCTATGTGATGGTGACCTTTGACAATTTCTATGTTTACCGCGCCGACATCCGGGGTACGAGCCTGCTCAGCGCCGACGAGATCTACCAGGCGGCCGGGATCGAGGGCTACAATGTCTTTTGGCTCGATGAGCAGACGCTGGCGACCCGGATCCTGCGTCAACTGCCCTATGTGATCGGCGTTGATGCCCAGCTGCAACTGCCCAACCAGGTGCATTTGGTCATCACGGAGCGCCGTCCGCGTATCGCCTGGGAGACAAACCAGGGACAGGCCTGGGTGGATGAGCAGGGAGTTGCCCTGCCGCCGTTGCCGACGGCGCCGGCGCGGCCGCTGCTGCGACTGGTGGACTTGCAGCAGGCGACGATCGTGCCGCAGCCGGCGGGGCAGCCCCCCGTGATCGGCCCTGGCGGGCTACCGGTGGTACACATGCAGACGGAGGTGGTCCAGGCGCTGCTGACGCTGGCTACCCTGCTGCCGGGTACGCAAACCTTTTATTTCGATGCGCAGAACGGCCTGAATTTGCGGACAGCGGACGGCGCCAGCGTCATCTTCGGCACGAAGGGGGATCTGAATCGTAAAGTGGCTGTGCTGCAGGCCATTCAGGCCGAATGGAAAAAGATGGGACGCACGCCGGCGCAAATTGACCTGCGCGTCGCTGAGCGACCCTATGTGCGCTAAGGAATGAGAATTAAATAGGTGTCTGCTTTGGTGCTGTCTGTATGCTCAGAATTTGCTCGGAACTGGACAGTTGAAAAATTCTCATCGCAAACGGAAGATCGCCCGCCTGCGCGGCGGCTGAGGAGTTGTGTTGAGCAACCTGATTGCCGGCATTGATGTCGGCACCACCAAAATCTATGTGTTGGTCGGCGAACTGACCAGCGATGATACGATCCACATCATCGCTGTGGGTCAGGCGCCGTCACGCGGATTGCGGCGCGGTGTGGTGGTCAACATCGCTGAAGCCACGGCAGCCATCGGTCAGGCGGTGGAGCAGGCCGAGGCGGCCGCCGGGCAATCCATCGGCAGCGCGTACGTCAGCGTGGCCGGCAGTCATATCGCGTCGCTCAGCAGTCGGGGTGTGGCGCCGGTCAGCCGGGGGCAGCGTGGCATTAGCCAGGACGACATTAGCCGGGCGCTGGAGGCAGCACGCGCCGTGCCTATTCCGCACAACCGGGAGATCATTCACACCCTGCCTCGCTCGTGGACGGTGGATGAGCAACAGGGCATCCGTGACCCGATCGGCATGCATGGTTTTCGGCTGGAGGTTGATGCGCACCTGATCACGGGCGCGGCCTCGGCCATTGCCAACCTGGTGAGCTGCGTCACCGCTCACGATATCGAGGTGGACGAGCTGGTGCTGGGGCCGCTGGCGGCCGGTGAAGCGGTGCTGACGGCCGCTGAACGTGACATGGGCGTGGTGGTGGCCGACATGGGCGGTGGCACAACCGATGTGGCGCTCTTTCTGGAGAATGCGCTCTATCATGCCGTGGTCGTGGATGTGGGCGGGAACAACCTGACGCAGGATGTGGCGGTGATGCTGCATGCACCGTTCAAGATCGCCGAGGCACTGAAGGTGCGCTATGGTCATCTTCTGCCGGCTTCGCTGGCGCCCGACGACATTGTGCAGGTCAGTCCTTTCGGCGACCAGGGTCAAACCAGCGTGCCACGCGCTTTTTTGGCCGAAGTGCTGGAGGCGAGAGCCGAAGAGATTCTGGAGTCACTGCTGCGCGAGGTGAAGCGCAGCGGTTATGATGGGTTGTTGCCGGCCGGCATTGTGCTGACCGGAGGCACGGCGCTCTTGCCCGGCTGGGCGGAGATCAGCCGTCAGTATTTGCAGTTGCCGGTGCGCATCGGCGCGCCGCGCAGTAATATCAGTGGCCTGAACGAGGAACTGCGCAACCCGATGTATGCCACCAGTGTGGGGCTGCTCTTATGGGGCGCGGGTCAGCATGGCGGCAGCCGTCCGCGCACCGCGGCGATGCCCTGGCTGGAACGAGTGATGCATTGGTTGCGCAATTTGATACCAGGTTAGGCTTCTTAGTTACGTTTTTCGTAACTACGCAGACCCTAACGGTTTTCCCGGCAAATCGGGCGAAAATCTTGTCGGTTTTCGTAAAAAGTAAGGGCTCTCCTGCTGCGAATTGCACGAATGAACACGAAGGCAGGAGCTCAATTCGTGAAAATTCGTGAAATTCGTGACAAGAACAGCCTATCAGGCAGTTACAGGTCGTAGCAAGGAGGCAATTCGATGTCCGCTTCAGTCGCACGTAAGACGCAGCAACAGGGGTATGTCGAGAACATGGCCCAGATCAAAGTTCTGGGCATTGGTGGTGGCGGTTCCAACGCCGTCAATCGGATGATAGACGCCGGGATTCAAGGGGTTGAGTTCATTGCTGTCAACACAGATGCCCAGGCGCTCATGTTGTCGCAGGCGCCGCAGCGCCTGCGGATCGGTGACAAGCTCACCAAGGGCCTCGGTTCGGGCGGAAGCCCTGAAATCGGCATGAAGGCCGCCGAGGAGTCGTCCGAAGAAATTCAGGCCCTCGTCAAGGGCGCGGACATGGTGTTTATCACGGCCGGCATCGGCGGTGGTACCGGCACCGGCGCCGCGCCGGTCATCGCCCGCGTGGCCCGTGAGATGGGCTCGCTGACGATCGGCGTGGTGACCAAACCCTTCTCGTTCGAAGGCTCGCGCCGGATGCGCGCAGCCGATGAGGGCATCGCCCGACTCAAGGAGCACGTGGACACCCTGATTGTGATCCCCAACGACCGGCTGCTGCAGGTTGTGGACAAGAAGGCCTCCATCGAAACCGCGTTCCGCACCGCGGATGATGTGCTACGCCAGGGTATCCAGGGCATTTCTGAGTTGATCACGGTGCCAGGGCTGATCAACCTGGATTTTGCCGATGTGCGCGCGATCATGTCCGAGGGCGGGTCCGCGTTGATGGCGATCGGCCGGGCTAAGGGCGAGAATCGGGCCAGGGAAGCGGCGGAGCAGGCCATTCACAGTGCGTTGCTCGATGTTTCCATTGACGGCGCCCAGGGCATCCTGTTCAACGTGACGGGCGGGGCCGACCTGACCCTGTTCGAGGTCAATGAGGCGGCCGAGATCATGCGTGCCGGGGTGCATCCGGAGGCCAACATCATCTTTGGCGCGGTGATTGACCCGACGATGACCGATGAGATTCGGATCACCGTCATCGCCACCGGCTTCGAGGCGGCTCACGCTCAGCGCCGGCCGGCCACAACGGCCCAGGCTCTGCGCGCTGATGCCCGCCAGGCGCAACCGTTGGCGCCCAGCAGCACCACCCAGGCCATTCCGTTCCCCTCGCGCTCCTTCAGCCGCGACAAGCTGGAGGAGGTGCCGGCGTTCATTCGCCGGCGCGCGGCCGACGGCAAGTAAACAGATCGGGCTATGAACCAAAAATCGCCGCCAGCAATCAATGTGCTGGCGGCGATTTTTTATTTTCTTGATCGTATGCTGACGACTTTCGCTCAGGCCTCGATGACTTGACCCTTGATCTTGCCCTGGCGCGTCAGGCGTTCGTACTCAAGTTTGAAGCGCTGTACCACGCGCAGCACGTCCTGTGCGAGGGAACTTTGCGGGTCCAGCTCCAGCGCGCGCCGCGCGCAGTGGAGCGCGTCGTGGAACTGAAAGGCACGCGTGTAAACGAGGGCGAGATCGGTCAGCGTGACCATGTTGGAGCGATTGGCCTGGTGAGCTTCTTGCAGGAGGACGCGACCCTGTGTCTCATCGCCCGAATTGAAAACGGCCCAGCCCACTGCCCGTAGATATTCGTCATCCTGCGGTGACAGTTCCAGCGCATGCCACAGCATGTCAATGGCTTCCGGCCAGCGCATACCGGCCGAGAAGATGATGCCGAGCAGGTAGTGATACTCGGCCGCAGCGCTGTTGTGCTCGATGGCATGTTTGAGGTTAGCTTCAGCGCGATCTAATTCATACAAGGAAAGGTAGATGTCGCCCAGGTAGGCGCTGATGATCTCACACCCCTTTTCACCGAGGGGATGGGTGGCCAGCATCTCCTCCAGCATATCGGAGGCGCGGCGCAACTGTCCGCGCTGCACCAGGTGATCTGTTCGTCTGAGTAATTGTTCTAGGCGGTTCATCCAACCCTCCGCATGAGGTGGTCGCGGGTGTTGCCATCACTACCTGGAGAAATCCAGGTCGTACACTGCGCGCTTAGGGTTCGTAAAAATATGACTTCCCGTGTTTCTCAGCGTTTTCTCGGCAAAATACAGGAACTAATTCTTTTGCGAACCCTTATTTATCTGTTTTGTCATCTTGGGCGTGTAAACTAACTCGTTGTATGCAGCCTTTCTCATTGTAGCACAAGCTTTGCCGTTGCGCAATCAAGCGTGGGCCTGTGCAGCAGTTCCAAATGTAGCACACATTCAACCACAAAGAGCACAGAGAACACAAAAGCACTCCTGGACTGCTGGGCCTGTGCTATGTGATGGTGCGGTTGACTTGACCGATGTGCTGGTCGAGCGCCGGCGACAAGCCAGGCTCTAGCGCCCGCCTGGATGGTGGAGGGCGGTCAAGTCATCACTGTGCAGCAGGTGGCGGTCGCCTGGGGCTGGCCGGCTGCATGGGGCATTTTTGAGCTATACATTCCTTAATCAAACATTTGACAAACAAAGAACAACACGGTATAATACTTGTATGAGGGTAGAACAAGAGTGAAGTGCCCTGCAAGCATAACCTTCGGGGCACAAGGCACGCGTAGGAGATAAAAAAATGGCGAGCAATAGTCAACAGCATGATCTGAGTCAGTTGAGCGATGACACGTTGGTTCAACTGTTTGTGAGTGATCCGCAGCGCAATGCAAAGGCGTTCGAGGTTTTGGTGGAACGCTATCAGGGCAAGGTGTTTGGCCTGTCGTTGCGGATGATGGGAAGTCGGGAGGAAGCCGAAGATCAGGCGCAGGAAATCTTCGTCAAGGTGTACCGTTCGCTGGCCCGTTTCGAAGGCCGTTCGCGGTTCAGCACCTGGCTCTATCGGATTGCTGTCAATGCTTGTCTGGATGCCATTGAAAAACGCCGCCGCCGCCCGCAGGCTGCTGACATCGAGTGGGGTGATCTCGCCGAGACTGAGCCGGTGGATAGCGAACTGCTGAGCCGGCATTCGCCCACGCCTGAGCAGGCGTATCTGCACAAGGAACAATCGAGCGTGGTTCACAGCGCGTTGTCAAAATTGGAGGAATCGCATCGGCAGGCTATCGTGCAGCGCGAGTTGCAGGGTTTGAGCTATCAGGACATGGCGGCCAACACCCGCATTGGCCTCAGTGCGATGAAGATGCGGGTGCATCGGGCGCGCAAGGCGCTCGCCTCCGTCCTGCAGCAGCAGGCCCAGTTGGGCATGGCGTAAGTTGCCCTGTATAATGGCGGTGAGTTCACCGAGGCGTGGCTCCCTGAGCCAGGACGCGGATCGAGGGGCGGGCAATGGATGAAAAAATACTACACTGGGTGGTGTGCCCACAGTGTGCGGAACGTCAGTGGCGGACCGAAACCGAGGCCGTGCGCTGCGAGTCGTGCGGCTCCCGCTACCCCGTGCAAAACGGCGTGCTCAACCTGCTGCCGGGCGGTCCCCATTTTCTGACCGCAGCTCAGCGCACGAATTTCTGGGCGCCGGTAGCCTGGGGCTATGAAGACCTGTGGCGGCGTCGTTCTCTCAGTCTGCTCAGCGGGCAACCCTTGGGCCTTGAGCGCGAACTGGCCCTGCTGAACGAGTGGCTGGCCGATGCGCAGGGCGGAGTCTTCCTGGATCTGGCCTGTTCACACGGTCTTTACGCGCGGGCATTGGCGGGGCCGCGCGGTCTTGATCGGGAAATCATTGCGCTGGACAGCTCCCCGCGCATGTTGCAGGCGGCGGCGCGCAAGGTGCGCCAGGCCCAACTGGCCGCGACGGTTCATCTGCTGTGCGCCGAAGGGGAATCGCTGCCGTTTGCGGCCGATTCACTGGATGGCATTGTTTGCGGCGGCTCTCTCAACGAGTTCAAGATGGCAGAGCTGGTGGTGGCCGAGGCCGGCCGGGTTCTCAAGCCGGGCGCACCCTACTTTTCGATGCATCTGCTGAGCAGCGGCGCGGCGTGGCCGCGGCGTTTGCAGGGTCTGGCGCGCCGGGGCGGTATCCATTTTTGGGATGCCGACGGTGTGCAGGCGCTGTTTGCCGACCGGGGCTTGCGCCTGGTGCGCCGCGCCCGCTTTGGCATCGTGGAATTTGCACTGTTCAAGAAAGAGGGCGGATGATGGCTTTGGACCGGGTGGAAGTACGTGATTTGCTCCTACGCTGCATCATCGGCATCAATCCCGAAGAGCGCACCCATCCGCAGGATGTGCTCATCAATCTGACGATGTTTGCCGATCTGCGGCCGGCTGGAAACAGCGATGACATTGGCGATGCCGTCAACTATAAGACGGCCAGCAAGCGCGTCATCGCGCTGGTGGAACAGTCGCAGTTCTTCCTGGTTGAAAAGATGGCGACTGAGATTGCGCGTTTGATCCTCACCGAGTTTGCCGTCGAGCGGGTGCAGGTGCGCGTGGAGAAGCCGGGCGCGCTGCGTTTTGCCCGTTCGGTGGGCGTTGAGATCGAGCGCACGCGGGCCGATTTCGATCTGCCGCCGCTGCCCGCCCGGCCGTGAACACCGTTTTTCTCAGCCTGGGGTCGAACATCGAGCCGGAGCAGCATCTGGCCGATGCTCTGCGACGCCTGGCAGCCCTGGGTAAAATGGTCGCGGTCTCGCCGGTGTATGAATCGTTACCCGCGGGCGACCCTGACCAGCCCAATTACCTGAATCTGGTCGTGCTGCTGAGCACCAACCTGGCGCCGGTCGCCCTCAAACAGCAGCTTCTCACCATCGAACAGGCGTTGGGGCGCGCGCGCAGCGCCAATCTCAATGCGGCGCGCACGATTGACCTTGACATTGCCCTCTTCAACCTCGACATTCTTCTTGTAGGCAAGCGCCACATCCCTGATCCCGATATCCTGACACAGCCCTACCTGGCGTGCCCATTGGCGGACCTGGCGCCCGAATTCTTTCATCCAGAGACGGGTCAAACCCTCAGTGCCATCGCGGCGCCATTTCGCCAGCGGACTGACATCTTGCGCCGTGACGATGTGCATCTGCTGGCGGTCAAATAGCCACAGATCACGGTTTCAGAAAGCGAGCAAAACAACATGAATCCCATGAAAGTCAATGTAGACGATTTCGACGCCTTTCGCACTGAATTGATCGAGGATGAGCCGGGCTGGGCTGATGCCGATATCCAGGTGGCGGTACGCAGCATCTTGACCGCGATTGGCGAAAATCCCGAACGGCAGGGCCTGGTCAAAACCCCGCTGCGCGTCGCCAAAATGTACGAAGAGCTGACGGCCGGTTATCACGTGGACCCGGCGGCACTCATCAACGATGCCATCTTCGAGGTGCATTACGATGAAATGGTGGTTGTCAAGGATATTGACTACTACAGCCTGTGCGAGCATCACATGCTGCCGTTCATGGGCAAGGCGCACGTGGCCTACCTGCCGCGTGGCAGGGTGTTGGGCCTGAGCAAGATTCCGCGCATCGTGGAGATGTACGCGCGGCGGTTGCAGGTGCAAGAGCGCATGACGATGCAGATTGCCGATTTGATCGAGGAAGTGCTGAACCCCCTGGGAGTTGCCGTCGTTTGCGAGGGCGTGCATCTGTGTGCGGCCATGCGCGGGGTCAAGAAGGCCAACGCGCGCATGGTGACGAGCGCCATGCGTGGCGCGTTTCGCAACAATCCGCAGACGCGCAACGAGTTTTTGAAGCTGCTCAATCATGCCGATGCGCATTGAGCGCGCGCTGGCTGCATCGAGTTGGCGCGCCGGCTGACGCCGCGCCTGGCTTTGCGTTCGCTGGCGCTCTGCGCTACAATCATGCCAGTCACGATTCTAGCCTGGTGTAAGCAACGAATGACATTACCAACCATCACATCCGACCTGCCCGGTATTGGCGGGACACTCAAGCAGTCGCCTGAGCATTTTGTGGTTACAGAGATCCCGTTGTATGACGCAAGTGGCGACGGCGATCATCTCTACGTCAACCTGACGCGGCGCGGCTGGAACACGCGCGATGTGGCGCTGGCCCTGGCCCGCCTCTTTGATCTGCACGTGGACGATATCGGTTTCGCCGGCTTGAAAGACCGTCAGGCGCTGACGACGCAGACCTTTTCGCTCCTGCGGGTGCCGGCCGAGGACGCCGCCGCACGCATTGCCGCCGAACTGCCCTTCGAGGTCAACTGGGTCAGCCGTCACCGCAACAAACTACGCACCGGACATCTGCTGGGCAATCGTTTTGCCATTTTCATCGCGGACGTCCTGCCGGACGCCTTAGCGCGGGCCGAGGCGGTGACGGCTGCGCTGCACGTCCGCGGCATTCCCAACTTCTTTGGCGCTCAACGCTTCGGCCAGGACGGCGACAACGCGACGCGTGGACATGAGGTGCTCTTGGGGCGCGGCCCGCGCCAACGCTGGCTGCGCCGTTTCCTGATCTCGGCGTTTCAATCTGATCTGTTCAACCGCTATCTGGAGCAGCGCATCGCCCTGGGCGCGTTCTCTCATCTGTTGGCCGGCGACGTGGCAAAGAAGCACAGCACCGGCGGCCTGTTCGTTGTCGAAGACCTGGAACGCGAGCAGCCGCGTTTTCAGGCCGGCGAGATCAGCTTTACCGGTCCGCTCTTTGGGGCCAAAATGAAGGCGGCCGCCGAGGCAGCCGCGGCTCTCGAAGCCGGCATCCTGGCGCAGGCTGCACTGCCGCCGTCTGCCTTCAAGAAGGCGGATGTGGATGGCGGCCGGCGCTTGGGCCGCTTGTTGCTCGATCGCGTCGAGCTGGATGCAACCGACTTGTCTGCCGCTGGTGGGGGACTCTGGGTGCGCTTCACGTTGCCCAAGGGCGCCTATGCCACGGTCGTGCTGCGTGAGTTCATGAAGGACGATGTGGTTTTGGGCGAAGAGGACGAGGGTGATGATTAGGCCCGCGTGCTCTTCGATCTGGGACGCTTGCACGGGGCCAAACGTCGCAACCGCCATTCTTGCGACGCGACGTAAAGCAGTGTAAAATTCCAGCATAAACTCCATAAACCCCATTCTACCGTGGAAAGCCAGAGGAGCCGTCAACGGGGTGGTCGAGCAATTTGGCCTGCGTCACAGTCTGTTGCTCCAGCGTTTGTTGCCAAGCATCGAACGCCTGGACATGGTGCATGCTTTGACGCGTCCGCGCGACCCGTTGACTGTGGCCATGATGTCGCCGTTTCCCTGGCGCGGCATCGGTATTGCCACCTACGTCCTGCAGGAAACTGGGGACAGTGCGCCCTTACAGGGCTTTGTGCAGGTTCTCAAGCGGCCAGAACGGCCCGAAAGCGATATTTTGGCCCTGGCGCCAGCGTTGACCAGCGAGCAGCCAGACGCAGACGAGATTTGGGTGCGCCTCCTAACCCGCATGGCGTTGGGGGCGGGTCATCATGGTGTGCAGCGCATCTTTGCCAGTGTGCCGGCGGACGGGCGTGAGGCCGATGTGCTGCGCCAGGTGGGCTTTGTGCCCTACACCCAAGAAACCATTTTTCGCTTGGATGGAGGACCGAGTGCCAGGCCGGCCGACGCGGACGCAGGCATCCGTCGGCAGCAGGATGCGGACGCCTGGGCTTTTCAACGCTTGTACCATGCCACCACCCCGCCTGTGGTGCAGCATGCCGAAGGCCCCGCGGCGAGTGAGAGCAAAGGCTTCCTCCCGGCCTGGTGGGAATCGGGCCTGCATGCCCAGGGCTATGTGGCCGGCGGCGCTGATGCCCTGGCCGCGGCGGTGCAGATAGTGTCTGGCCCGGCCGGGCACTGGCTACGTTTGTGGAGTGGCGACGGCGATGCGCAGACGGCCGGTCGCCTCGTGGATTGGTGCCTGACGGCCGTGCGGTCCGCGCACAAGGCGCGCCCCATCTATCTGGCACTGCGTGATTATCAAGGCGGACTGCGAACGATGCTCGAAGAGCGCAACTTTCACCCTTACTTGCGTCGCACCAGGCTGGTCAAACACCTGGTGGTGCGGGTCCGGGAAACAGAGCCGGTGCTGATGCCGGTGCCGGGATTGGCAAGCAGCGTTTTTATGCTGCACATACGATCATTGTAAGACTGTAGGACTGTAGGACTGTAGGACTAGTCGAACGAAGGATGAGTCAACACAAAATTACGGATGATCTGAATGCGCTGTTGGCCGTGCTACCGCGGCGGATTCAGGAGGCGTTACGCACTCAGAATCATAGCGACGAACTGCTGGAGGTGGTGCTTGACCTGGGCCGTTTGCCCGAAGCACGCTTCATCGAGTTCGAGGTGGTCTTGAGCGAGGAAGAGGTCAGCGCCGCTGACCTGCAAGACGTGGTGTCGCGTATCGGTGAGTTTACCGAAGACAACCGCGCCGGTATCGAACGCACGCTGCATCGCATCTCCTGTCTGCGCAACCGCCAGGGCCACATCATCGGCATGACCTGCCGGGTGGGCCGCGCGGTGTACGGCACGATTGACATTATCGAGGACATCATCATCAGGTCCGACAAGAGTATTCTCTTGTTGGGGCGTCCTGGTGTGGGCAAAACCACGCTCCTGCGCGAGTCGGCGCGTGTCTTGGCCGACAAGAAGCGTGTGGTGATCGTGGACACCTCGAACGAAATCGGCGGCGACGGCGATATTCCGCATCCCTCCATTGGCCGGGCGCGACGCATGCAGGTGCCCACGCCCTCGTTGCAGCACGAGGTGATGATCGAAGCGGTGGAAAATCACATGCCCGAGGTGATCATCATTGACGAGATTGGCCGCGAGCAGGAGGCTGTGGCGGCGCGCACCATTGCCGAACGCGGCGTGCAGTTGATCGGCACCGCGCATGGCGGCACGCTGGAAAACCTGCTGCTCAACCCAACCCTGTCAGACCTGGTGGGCGGCATCGAAAGCGTGACCTTGAGCGACGAAGAGGCTCGGCGCCGCGGGACGCAGAAATCGGTGTTGGAACGGCGCGCGCCACCCACCTTTGATATTTTGGTCGAGATTCAGGATCGCCAGCGCCTGCTCATTCATCATGACGTGGGGGCCGCGGTGGATGCGCTGCTGCGCGCCCGCGCCTTGCCAGCCGAGTTACGCTGGCGCGATCCCGAGGGTACCGTTCATGTCGAGCGGATGCAGACCAGCGCCACCAGCAGCTCGTTGGTGCGTCAGTCGCAATGGTCGTCCACCAGTCGCGGCGATGGCGGCGGCAGCGACGATAACGAGATGACGGTCTTTGGCAAGCCGACGCCGCTGTCCATGCCCCTGACGCGGCCCGCCGAAAATGGCGGCAATCTGCGTACGCGGCGCATCTACGCCTATGGGGTAGGACAGCAGCGCCTGCGTCAGGCCGCACAAAATTTGCATGTGCCGGTGCAGATTGTGGAAGACCTGCGCGAAGCCGACATGGTGATCACCCTCAAGAACTACTACCGCAAGCAGCCGCAGCCGATTGCCGAGGCTGAACGCCGCGGAATCGCCGTCTACGTGCTGCGCTCCAACACGGTGACGCAGATGGAAACCTGCCTGGCTGACGTTTTTGGTCTGCCCGCACAACCGGTGGACACCTTCGCGGTGGCCGTGGACGAGACCAGCCAGGCCATTCAACGCGTGCTGGGCGGCGCGGTTTCGGTAGATCTGACCCCGCAGGCGTCCTTTGTGCGCCGCCAGCAGCATCAGATGGCTCGCGAAGCCAACCTGGTTTCGAACAGCTTTGGCCGTGAGCCGCAGCGCCGCGTGCGCATTTATCGAGAGTAAGCCTTGAGCCTGTTCATCACGTTCGAAGGGCCGGAGGGCAGCGGCAAGACCACGCAGATTCAACTGCTGGCGGCGTGGCTGCGTGCGCAGGGTCAGCTGGTGCTGGCCACGCGGGAGCCGGGCGGGACCGCCATCGGGGATCGCGTGCGTGCCATCCTGCTGGATACGATTCATCAGGAGATGCAGCCGCAGGCCGAAATTCTCCTGTTTTCGGCGGCGCGCGCGCAGGTTGTGGGCCAGATCATCCGTCCACACCTGGCGCGTGGCGGTGTGATCCTCTGCGATCGTTATGCCGATTCCACCCTCGCCTACCAGGGCTATGGGCGCCAGCTCGATCTCGTGACGCTGCGCCTCATTACCGACTTTGCCACCGGTGGTTTGCGGCCTGATCTGACCTTTTGCCTTGACCTGCCGGTGGAGGTGGGGCTGCGACGCAAGCGGGTCGGCGCGGGCGAGGAGTGGAATCGCATGGAGCAGGAGACGCTGGCCTTTCATGAGCGCGTGCGCCGCGGCTACCTGGACATGGCCCAGGCTGAACCGGCACGCTGGCGCCTGTTGGACGCAACCCAGCCGGTCGAGGCCCTGCAGGCGACCCTGCGCATGGAGGTGGCGGCGCACCTGGGATGACCGTGAGAGTGGGGAGCGTGTGTGCAGATTGGACGGTGAGCGTTTGGCCCGACGGGCGCCTGCACGTCGGGGCCGCGAGGTCGAAGTTCACCTGCCCGGAGTGATCGCAGTCAGTTCCCCGGTTTTCCAGAGGAGGCACGCGTATGAAACTCTTGTTGGCGATTGTGCAGAGCGATGATGCACGAGGCCTGTTGGATCGTTTGGTGCAGCGAGGCTACAGCGCCACGGTTATCAGCACCACCGGTGGCTTTCTGCGTGAGGGCAACTCGACGATCATCCTGGGCGTAGACGATGAGCGAATGGAAGAAGCCCTGGGTCTGATTCGCGAAGGTTCACACACACGTAAGCAGTATGTCAACCCGTTGCCGCCGGTGATGGAACCGGGCGAGTTGCACATCCCCATTCCGGTCGAAGTGGCGGTCGGGGGAGCCATCGTGTTCGTGTTCAGCGTCGAACGGTTCGAGAAATTTTAGGCGAGGGCTTGCCAAAAAATAACTTCCCGTTCTTGCCCGCGCTTTACCGAGAAAGAACGGGAACTTGGCCGTGGGCAAGCCCCTAGTCCATGACCCCAAAATCGTCGCCGCCGCCCGGCCCAGCCAGATCGGGCATGGTCTTTTCGATCTCCTCCGGGTCTTCTCCGGCCTCCAGGCGATTCACGACTTCGCGGAACTCATCACCCAGGTCTTCGCCCATTTCGCCGCTCATCTTGCGCATCCAGCGCGCCAGGGACTTAGGGTCATTTTCGTCCAGGTCTCCCATGCTGCTGGGATCGGCCAGGTTGTCCAGGCGGCTTTCTTCGGAGCGCAGAAGCGCCACTTTGGAGATGAGGCGGCTCAGATGGGTGCTGCCGCAGCGTGGGCAGACCGGCTGCCCGGCCGCCGCAGCGGACATGGTGCGCCACAGCAGGCTGACCCGCCGTTGGCACTGGTGGCATTGGTATTCGTAAATTGGCATTATCAACTCGTTTTGGGTCAGATTTTGCACGGACGGTGAGATTATAATCGCAACCGGGAAGCTGTCAACCTCCGCCGGCCCCCGCGTGGCCCCATGTATCGGGGAGATTCTAGGGGAGATTCCAGGGGAGATTCCAGGGGAGATTCCAAAGGAAACCTATGGTAAGCGACGAACTGATGGAATGGTATCACAATTTGCGGCGGCCGCGGCCGATGCTGATCATCATCAGCGGGCCATCGGGCGTGGGCAAGGATGCGACACTGGATGCCATGAAGCAAATGGGCACCCCGTTCTATTTTGTGGTGACGGCGACGACCCGACCGCGGCGCGAGTATGAAACCGATGGCGTGGACTACCATTTCATCTCGATGACTGATTTTGCCACGATGATTGACAACGACGAACTGCTCGAATACGCCATGGTCTACGGCGATTATAAGGGTATTCCGAAAAAACATGTGCGTGACGCGCTCGCCAGCGGCCGCGATGTGGTCATGCGCATTGACGTGCAGGGCGCGGCCACGATTCGCCGCTTGGTGGCGGGCGCTATCACCGTGTTCATGACCGCCCCGTCCGAAGAGGAGCTGGTGATGCGCCTGCAGCGGCGCAAGACCGAATCAGAAGATCAACTTCGCTTGCGCATTGCCACCGCGCGCAAGGAGCTACAGCGCGTCAACGAATTCGACTATGTGGTGGTCAACCAGGAAGATCACCTGGCTGACACCGCGCGCCAGATCATGGCGATCATCGCGGCTGAAAAGTGCCGCGTCCATTGGAAACCGGTTGAGCTGTGAACATGACATTTCCATTCTCAGAAGCGCCGCCTCCGCCACCGACCAGCGGTGACGTGTCTGGCTTGCGGCGAATTTCCTTGCCAACCCACCCACCGCTGTGGAGCTATGTCCTGATTGGCGCCAATGTCGCCATCTGGCTGATCCTGGAAGTCATTGGCGTGATGGTGTTCGGTGAACGCAACGCGACCGTAAATGGGCAGTTCATGCTGCTTTTCGGCGCCAAGTACAACGCTCTCATCAGCGCCGGGGAATGGTGGCGCCTGCTCAGCGCAGCCTTCCTGCACTTTGGTCTTTTCCACTTGTTGATGAATAGCTTTTCGCTGTATCAACTGGGGCCGCAGATCGAGAGGCTCTTTGGTCGCGGGCGTTTCCTGGCGATCTATCTGCTGGCTGGCCTCTACGGTAATTTGTTCAGCTACCTGTTCTCGACTTCGCTTGCGGCCGGCGCTTCGGGCGCCATTTTTGGGCTGCTTGGCGCGTTCATCGCCTATCTGCGCCGTTATCGCACGCTCTTCGGCAAGCCGGGCCAACAGATGCTGCAGAGCATGCTGGTGGTTGTCGGCATCAATCTGGTGTACGGCATCACCAGCGGCGTGGTGGACAACTACGCCCATATCGGCGGCCTGGTCACCGGTTTCATCCTGGGCGAACTGTTGCGGCCAGAGTACGCGCCGCCGCAACAGTTCAGCGGGCC
Organism: Candidatus Amarolinea dominans; assembly: GCF_016704685.1. Lineage (NCBI taxonomy): Bacteria > Bacillati > Chloroflexota > Caldilineae > Caldilineales > Candidatus Amarolineaceae > Candidatus Amarolinea > Candidatus Amarolinea dominans. The sequence continues at coordinate 47,287 of NZ_JADIZS010000020.1, read as the reverse complement.
GCAGGTGATGACCGACGTGCGCAGCGCGTCGCGCACGCGCCTCGTCGCCGGCCTGGGGCTGCTGGGCGTGCTGGCAGGCGTCAGCCTGGGCACCCTGCTGGGACGGTAGGCGGCGGGCATCATGTCCAGGAATCAGAAAACGCTGGCGATGCGCGTGCTGGAGGGACACAACATCCCCTACACCGCGTTCTACTACGACGTGCCGGAGCACCTGTCGGCGGCGGAGGTGGCCGCGGTGATTGGCCTGCCGCCGGAGCAAACATTCAAGACTCTGGTGGTCATGCCAGATCGCCCGGCGGCCAAACCGATCCTGGTCCTGCTGCCTGGCGACAGCCAGCTCGATCTAAAGAAGCTGGCCGCGGCCGCGGGCGAGAAGAAGATGCAGATGGCGCCGCACAGGGAGGCGGAACGCATCACCGGCCTGGAGAAAGGCGGCATCTCGCCCCTGGCTCTGCTCGATCGGCATTATGACGTGTTCGTAGATGAAACGGCCATCCTCTTCGACCAGATCGAAATCAGCGCGGGCAAGAAGGGCGCCGGCGTCTTGGCGCCGGTTGCGCCGCTGCTCAGGCTGTTGAACGCGACGCTGGTGGACCTGGCAACGACCGTCTGAGGCGGCAAGAGGAGCTACGCATGAACATTCACGAGTTACGTCTGAAGACAAATCGCCTGCAGGAGCAGCGGGACTTCTATCACCACCTGCTCGGTTTTCCCCTGCTGACCGCTGACGCTGACCAGGTTGCGCTGCAGGTTGGCTCATCAACGTTGATCTTTGCGGCCGCGGCGACACCCACGCCCGCACCCTATCATTTCGCCTTCAACATGCCCGAGGGGCAGTTTACCGAGGCCAAAGCCTGGCTGGCGGCGCGCGTGCCGCTCCTCACCGACGCCAGCGGCGCGGACGAATTCGACTTCAGCGCCTGGAACGCCCATGCCATCTACTTTGCCGACCGCGACGGCAACATCGGCGAGTTCATTGCCCGCCATGACCTGCCCAGCCCCGCGACGCGCGCGTTCGGCGCGACCAGCCTGCTCAGCATCAGCGAGATCGGCCTGGCGGTGGATAATGTTCTGCACCTTGTAGAGAGATTACAGACAAGCATACACCTTCCGGTGTATCGTCAGCATCCCACCGCAACATTCACGGCCATGGGTGATGAACACGGTCTCCTGATCGTGGTGAAAGATGGGCGGCGCTGGTTTCCCGAAGAACGCGTGGCGGCACATGCGACTCCCCTCACGGTTGTCATCTCCGATGCGACGGCCGGGCAGCGCACTATCCATGGCCCGCCCTACCAGATCGCGTGAGTTCAAGCAATCGTCAGACAATAAAAGGAGAATACCATGAAGATCGGTCTGCTGGTGATGGCGCTTTTAGGCGCCTTGTTTGGCTGGCATGATTCCCCGCGTAGCACGGTGGTCAGCGTGCCGGCCGCGATTTTTACGGTGAACAGCGTGAACGATGCGGTGGATCTGGTGGCCGGCGATGGCAGTTGTGATTCCAGTGCGCAGCCGAACGACCAGTGTACTTTGCGCGCGGCGATTCAGGAAACCAACGCCCTCGCCGGCGCGGACACCATTATGCTGCCCACCGGCACCTACACGCTCACGATTCCTGGTATTGCTGAAAACCTGGCTGCCACGGGCGACCTTGACATCCGTGATAGCTTGACGCTAATCGGCGCCGGGGCCGCGGCGACTGTCATTGACGGCGGCGCGCTGGATCGGGTCTTTCATCTCGTGACCAACGGCAGCACGATGCAGATCAGCGGTGTGACGATACGTCATGGCGATGCCATGCTGTCCGGGGCGGGCGGCGGTTTTATGCTGCTGGCTAACACCCGTCTGCTGCTGGTGGACAGCGTCGTGCGCGACAGCGTGAGTCCGGCCGGGGGCGGCATTTTTGGCCTGAATACCTCGCATCTGACGATCAGCGGCAGCTCGATTGAACTCAACACGTCCGATTCAAGCAACGGCGGTGGCATTGACGCTTCAGGCACGGTGACCATCACGGCCAGCACCATCCTGAGCAACACCGCCATCAATAGTGCATCTGGCGGCGGCATCAACATCGGCGCTGGCGGCCTGCTGCTGTTGCAGAACAGCACTCTGAGTGGCAATCGGGCCACCAATGCTGGCGGTGCGATTTTTATGGCTGGCAATGTGAGGTTGAGCAACGTCACGATCACGGCCAACCTGGGCAACTCGGACCTCAGCGGCGGGAACGGGGCCGGAGGCGTTCATATTTCCAACGGCATCTTGACCTTGCAGAACACCGTGCTGGCCGGCAACCACGAAGGCGTGGCGGACCTGATTCCAGACTGCAACGGCTCACCCACGTCGCTCGGTTATAACCTGATTGGCAACAACAACGGCTGCGGGTTGTCCGCGGCGCCCGGCGACCAGATTGGAACGTTTGCCAGTCCGCTCAATGCCAAAGTGGGGCCGCTGGGCAACCACGGCGGCGCCACCCTGACCCATGCCCCGCTGGCCGGCAGCCGGTTGATTGACCGCGGTAATCCGGCCGCGCCCGGCAGTGGCGGTGCGGCCTGCGAAGCGACTGATCAAACGGGCATGGCGCGTCCCCGCGATGGCGATGGCGACGGAGCGGCGCGTTGTGATAGCGGCGCCGTGGAGAGCTTGTGTCTACTGAGAAGCGATTTCAATCATGATCTGGCAGTCACTGTGGCCGACATTCAAGCCAGCGCGCTGAGCTGGCTGAGCAACGATCCGCTCTACGATCTGGACAACAACGGCGTGGTCAATGTCGTGGACATCAGCCTGGTAACCGCGGATTTTGGATACACCTGCCCAGCTGTCGGTCCGGCTAATAAATGAACGGGATTAGCTTGCGCACGCGTGCCTGGTAATTGCCATAGTTCGCCAGTTTTTGCCGCATCCAGAATTCTTCGCGACGGGATTTGAGGTCGAAGAAGATGAACAGCACCAGCGCGTACAACACGCCGAGGGTGCTGCGGTTGACCAGGCCCCAGCCCAGCGCCGCCAGGATGATGCCTGCGTAGATCGGATGGCGTACGAATCGGTACGGCCCGGAGGCGACCAGCCTGGCGCCCTCCACCGGATGAGGGAGCGCGCTGAGGTTGGAGCCAAGCCGAAAGACGGCGCTGCTGCTCAACAGACCGCCTGCGATCACCAGGGCCACGCCCGTCAGCGCCAGGCCGGCCGCCCAACGGCCTGACCAGGCCGGCAGGCCGGGCGCTGTTTTGGGACCAAACACCACCAGGGCCAAGAGCACGCCCTGGATGATCACAAACCACTCGCCACGTTGATTCTTCCACCATGGTGCCATTGCTTCTCGATGTGGCTCCTTTCGGGTTATTACGGTCCTCAGGCGTTTCTGCTAACGCCTCTGCGACGCCTCTTCGACGCCATTGTATACTGCAAGCGGGCACGAATTGCGCCTGTTTCCTTAGGCGGTAAAGTGAAGTCTATTCCCGCTTGCAGTATAGCACATCTGGTGTGTAACAGACACTTGTGGCCCGCCGTCAGAATTTGCGCTCGTACTGATTATTTTCTTGTCTTTCTCTTCGACCGTTCGCTTGCTGGTTGATACCTTCCTGTTCCCCGCACTCATCAAGCTCTGGTCTCCCGCTTCGTGCTCCCTGCTCGCCGTCTCGATGCCCACCGATGTGCCGCTCATTCCGATGGTTCTACTGAAGTCTGGATTGATTCTCGGAGGTTCGCATGTCTCAACGCACTCGCCGCATCTATCTTGTCCTGACCTGGCTCGTGATTCTGACGTTGACGATGACCCCTTTGGCGCAGGCCGATCAAGCGGTGCGCGCCATGCCTACCGCACCGACGCTGCCGACTCTGTTGCCGCCGGCCGGCCGCAATGGCCTGGGCATGGGCCAAAAGGAGAACGGCAACCCGGCCGACGTCCCCATCCAGATGATGGATGGGGCCAATGTCACCAACGGCAACCTGCTCCTGAGCGACACGCACTTCCAGTTCAACGGCGTTGGCCCCACCTTTGGCTTGCAGGTGGCCTACAATAGCCAGGCCGCGCCGACCCTCGCGCCGATGGGGCGCAAATGGACACACAGCCTCAACGTCTACCTGGAAACAACCAGCAACGGTCTGCGCCTGCACAAGGGCGATGGCGAGACCATTGACTACCTGAACAGTTGTCGCCAGGATGTCAACCGCACGGCAACGCCGATTGATGTCCTCGATGTGCAGTTGGACGCCGAACGCTGGGGCACGCAGCTTGGCGACTCCTTCTTCGATGTTTTCTTCGACGTGCAATTGCCGGCCGATAACCGCACCGATATCGTGGATGTGCAGACCGTGGCCGCGGCGTTCGCACTGCCCTGCACGGACGTGCTGCCGGCCTATCAACTGTGGACAGGCTATCAGGCCGATGGCGTCTTCAGCGAGATCATCGCCGACCCGGCCGGCCCGCAGTTGCGCACGCGTGATGGCCTGATCTATCAGTTCCGCCCGCTGGCCGATCTGGTTGCGCCGGGCTACCTGGCCAGCGTGATGGACCGCAGCGGCAATGGCTACATGCTGACTTATGCACCCAGCAGCGGACGCCTGACCCAAGCCGAGAGCACCTCCGGCATGTCGCTGCAATTTCTCTACAACACGAATGGCACCCTGCGCCAGGCTCGCGATCATACCGGCCGCCAGGTCAACTACAACTACGGCGGCGGCGATTTGGCCAGCGTCAATCGCTTTGGCGCGGCCTGGCGCACCTATGGCTACACCGGTGTTGATCTCCTGGAAACCGACACTGACGCGATTGGCAAAATGACCCAGTATCAGTACGATGGCCTGGCGCGCCTGATCTCGCTGCAGCGGCCGGACACCTTGCTGCCGCAAACTTACAATTATGCGGTCGGCCAGACCGACGTGACCGATCCCCTGGGCCGCATGACCACGGTGATGTACGCGCCCACCAGCAGCCGCATCAGCCAGGTGAGCAACAGCGCCACCGGCATGGTCATCCTGTACGACTATGACAGTCGCGGCAATCTGCAGCACCTGGGCGGCGGAGACGGCAATCACTACGAGTACGACAGCCGCGGCAGCCTGCTGCGCATCCAGTCCGCACACCCGGACCCGGCCGCGACCGAGCGCCTGGAGACTCGTTTCACCTATGACCTGTGCAACAACCAGACGTCGGTGCAGGATGCGCAGGGCGCGGTGACCAGCAACACCTACAGCGCCACGACCTGCCAGTTGCTCAGCTCCACCGACCCGCTGGGCCACACGACGCAGTTCATCAATAACGGTCGCGGCCAGCCGCTGCAGATTGTGGATACGCTGGGTGCGGTCACGCAGAATACCTATGACGGCGATGGGAATCTGACACAGGCGATGGACGCGGGCGGCAATGCCACAACCTTCACCTTTGACAACCTCAACCGCCGCGTGAGTGAGACCAAGCCAGGCGGCGGCGCCACCACGTTCCAATATGATACGTTCGACCGCCAGACACGCATCACGGCCGCGCTGGGCGGCGTGACACAGATGGTGTACGACGCGCTGGGCAATCTCACCGCGGCCACCGATCCTGACGCCCGCACGACCGAGTACACCTACGACGGTCGCGGCAACAAGCTGGCAGCAAAGGACGCGGCCGGCCACACCACCCAGTACATGGTCGACGCCGCGAATCGCATGGTGCGCATGACCGATCCGGCCGGGCAGATGACCCAGGTGACCTACGACGGTCACGACCGCCCCGTGCAGGTGATGGCGCCGCAGGGGCAGACGACGACTCTGGCTTACGATGATGCCAGCCGGGCGCGCACGATCACGAACGCAGTCGGCCAAACCACGACCTTTCAATTGGATCGCATCGGCCGTGTGACGCAGGTGACGAACGCGGACGGCAAATCCAATGTCTACCAATACAACCTGGCGGGCAACATCATTCAGGTCACCGACCCGCTCAGCCGCACAGAAACCTTCGCCTACGATGCTGCGGGGCGCAAGCTCAGCGAGACCGATGCCCTGAGCCAGACGACGACCTATGCGTATGACGCTGGCGGCAACGTGACCGCGCTGACGAACGCGCGCGGCCAAACCACCAACTTCAGCTATGACTACGCCCATCGCATGACCCAGGTGAACGATCCCCTGGGCGGCATGACGCAGTTGCAGTACGATGCACTCGGCCATACGACGGCCGTCATCAACGCGGTGGGACAGACGACGCAGTTTGTCTATGATACCGACGGCCGTTTGACCCAAGCCACGCGTGCGACTGGCGGCCCACCGGAGACGACGCAGATTCAGTACAGCCCGGCCGGTCGGCAGACGGGGATGATCGCGCCGCTAGGCAACAGCATCCAGACCACGCTCGATGCGTTGGGACGCGTGGTGCAGGAGGTGGAGGGGGGGTACATTACCCTGTTCCAGTATGACAGCCGCGGGCGCCGCACCCAGATGACCGATGCCAACGGTGGGGTGTGGGTCTATGGCTATGATGACCTGGGGCGCCTGACCAGCAGCACGGATCCACTCAGCCGGCTGACGGGTTATCAGTATGATCTGCTCGGCAACCTGACCGACAAGATCGCGCCGGACGGCAGCATCACGCACTACACCTACGACAATCAGAACCGCATCACGCGTACCGATTACAGCGATGGCAGCCACGATGAGCAGGCGTACGACGCGGTCGGCAATGCCACGGCGGCCCGGCACTTCAACGGCAGCGGCGGCTTGACCACGGAGACCACGTTCACCTACGATGCGCGCAACCGGGTTGTGCAAACCGCGCAGGTGATCTCGCCCACGCTGGCAGCCATGATCGGCTATGAGTACGACGCGGTGGGCAACCCAACGCGCAAGACCTATCAACTGCCGGGGCTGACCGCGCCCGCGCAGGTGGATATGACCTGGGACGCGAAGAATCGTTTGACTCAGATGGTGCGCAGCGACAACGGCGGCACGCTGACCACAACAGAGGGCAAGACCTACGACCTGGAAGGCCGCGTCACGCAGTCTGTCTTCAGGAAGAACGGCGCGGCGGTGGGGTATGCAGTCTACAGCTACAACGGCGCCGGCCGCTTGAGCCAGGTGCGTCATTGCCAGGATGCAGGCTGCACGGTGCAGCTCTCACGCTTGCTCTACACCTATGATGCCAACGGCAACCGCTTGCAGGAGACAGTGGAGCAGGGCAGCCAGACGACGCAACTGCAATACACTTACGACCCGTTGACTCACAGCCGGTTGACGCGCGAGACGCGCGTGCAGGTGATTCCGCCTGGCCCAACCGCCTATGACACCCAATACACCTACGACAACGTGGGCAACCGCGTGCGCCGGGAGGAGATCAGCGGCGGCTGTATCCCTGGCACGACCTGTGTGCGCACCGATACGTTCTATGACGCTGCGCATCAGATTGCGCAGACGTTACAATACGAGGGCGGGGGGCCGCCGACGCAGATCATTCAGCACCTGTATGATGGCCGCGGCAATCTGCAGATGCGCCAGTCGGTGCTCGGCCCGGCCTTGACGGAGCAGTTTGCCTATGATCCCGGCGGCCGTCAGACCGCCTACGCCAATCCGCTGGCCGGCGACGCACGCACCTATGCCTACGACGCCTTGGGCAATAAGGTGTTGGACTGCAACGGCGGGGGCAGCAACTGCACGGGCTATCTGTACGATGGGCCGAATGTGGTGGCCGAGTATGGCAACGCGACCGGCGTGCCCACGCTGAGCGCCAGTTATCTGTTCGGCCAGGAGATTGACGAGCAGGTGGCGCGCATCGTGCCAGGCAGCGCCACGGTTCACTTCTTCCTGCGCGATGCGCTCGGCTCCACGCGTCAGATCATTGACCAGGTGGGGGCGGTGGTCAAACGCTATGAGTACACGGCGTTCGGCGAATTGTACAGCGAAGCGGGCACGATCGCGGCGCCGCCGAACAACCTGCTGTTCACCGGCCGGCCGCTCGACCGCACCAGTAGTCGCTACGACTTCCGCACGCGCACCTATGACCCGACGGCAGGGCGCTTCCTGCAGCCCGACCCGATCTACGAAGGCTTGATCCTGTCGCAATGCCCGGCCTGCTGGCAGCACCCGCTGGAACTGCTTTCGGTGATGCCGTTGTACACCTACGTGGGCAACAACCCGACCACGTACAACGATCCGACCGGCGAACAGTGGTGGTTCTGGTATCCCTGGTGGTGGGGCGTGGGCGCCTGGTTCTATCGGCCGTACGGCTGGTGGGGCTGGTGGTATGGCCCCTGGGGCTGGTTCGGACTGCGCTGGTGGTGGTGGCGCTGGTGGTGGCCGGCCAACCCGTGGTGGGGCGGCTGGTGGTGGTGGCAATGGCGCTGGTGGTGGTCCGGCTGGTGGTGGGGTTGGTGGGGTAACTTCTGCTGGCCCTGGTGGTGGTGGGGCAACTGGTGGTGGTGGCCCTGGTGGTTTGGCTGGGGCTGGTGGTGGTGGCCCTGGTGGTGGGGCGGCTGGTGGTGGCCCTGGTGGTGGTTCAAGTGGCGCGGCTGGTGGCACTGGTGGTGGTACTGGCCCTTCAAATGGGGCTGGTGGTGCGGCTGGTGGTGGCGCTGGTGGTGGCCCTGGTGGTGGGGCGGCTTCTGGTGGCCCTGGTGGTGGTTCAACTGGGGCGGATGGGGCTCCCCCTGGTGGCAAGGCTGGGGTTGGTGGTGGTGGCCCTGGTGGTGGGGCGGCTTCTGGTGGCCCTGGTGGTTCAGCTGGGGCTGGTGGCCCTGGTGGGGCGGCCGCTTCTGGTGGCCCTGGTGGTGGGGCTGGCGTTCCTGGTGGTGGGGCACCTGGTGGTGGGGCCCCTGGTACTGGTGGGGCGGCTGGGCTTGGTGGCCGTGGTCTTGGGGCTGGAACTGGTGGCCCTGGTGGTCATCGTGGTCCTTGCGCCCCTGGTGGTGGGGGCTGAACTGGATCTGGTGGGGCTGGTGGGGCCCGTGGTGGTGGTGGAACTGGTGGGGCGCCTGGTGGTGGTGGCCCTCCCGTTGGTGGTGGTGGTTCCCCCTGGCCGCGCCGCTCTATCGGGATGTGGGCGATGCGCCCGACTCCACCAATCACTACGGCGCCAGCATGGTGGCCTACACCGGTCCGCCCGCGGTGACCGCCGCGTTCCCCACGGTGTATGATCCGGACTTGGGCGCGCCGTATGGCCCCATGCACCGCTACCCCCGATCCGACGCCTGGCTGGGCGCATGGGTCAGCCAAGAAAATGACGCGGACCTGATTCCCGACGAAGATGGCCCGGACTGGCCCAATCTGGACCCGCCGACGCCGCCGGGGTTGTCCAACCGGGATGAGTACGATGAGGGGGTGACGCCGTCCAGCATCAACCTGCCGCACTGCGGGCTGACGAGCTTTACCTACACCGTTACGGTGGCCGGCGGCTGGCGCACGCGCTACGTCAATGTCTGGTTCGACTGGAATCGCGACGCCGCATGGGACGATACAATGAACTGCGGCGGTAACAACACGGCGCCGGAGTGGACGGTGCAGAACCTGGCCCTGACCCTGGGGCCGGGCACCTACACGCTGACCACGCCGGCCTTCCGGGCCTGGAAACCGGAGCCGAAGGCGCAGTGGATGCGCATCACCCTGAGCGAGGCGCCGTTTGCGCTCAACAGCGTGGGCGACGGGCCGGCCGGCGGTTTCCGCTACGGCGAGACGGAGGACTACGTCGCGCCGTAGAACAGATGAGGGAGGCCTTGCAGGCCGATCTGGACAGGATGAACAGGATTTTTGGCCTGTGGTGGGCAAGACAAATCGGCGCCGGAGGTTGGAATATCCTGTCAATCCTGCAATCCTGTCTCTATCCCGGGTAGGCTGAGTCGTCAAGACAATTGACAGAACGGCCTGTGGGGTTTCCAAAACCCCGCAGGCTGTTTTTGTTTTTGGCGACCGGCGACCGGCGGTTGAAACCGCTGCTACGGTTGCGAAGCCGACCTTCGTCGGCTGTCGTTTCCAGCCTGCGCAGGCAGGCTTTGCGATGGTTGCAGCGACTTCCAGTCGCCGGCTGTTGAAGGGTTGGCCTGCTTTGTGGTATACTAAGGGCTCGTCAAAGAATAGGTTCCCGCATTTTCCTGACCGAAATGCGGACAAGAACAGGAAGTTGTTTCTTGACAAGCCCTAAAATTATCCGTAACTGTTCAACTGGAGGCATCCTGCATGCGTAAAATTGCTGTTGCCCTCTCCAAGGGCGGTGTGGGTAAGACGACCACGGCCGTCAACCTGGCAGCCGGGTTGGCGTTGGCCGGGCAGCGGGTCCTGTTGGTGGATGTGGATACACAGGGCCAGGTGACGAAGGCCCTGGGCGTGCAGGCCATGCTGGGGCTGGCTGACCTGGTGACTGGGGAGACGACTCCGGCAGAGGCGCTACTTCCCGCGCGTGAACGCCTGGCGGTGTTGGCCGGCGGTCGTGCCCTGGCCGGACTCAAGCGCCAGATCACCCGCCGCGACTTCGGCGGCGAACAGGTGCTGGCGGAGGCGCTGACGGTGTACGAAGACCAGTTCGATTTCGCCATCCTGGATACCGCGCCCGGCTGGGACGCACTGACCGTCAATGCCCTGTTCTATGCGCACGAGGTCCTGGCGCCGGTCTCGCTGGAGGTGCTGACCCTGCAAGGGCTGATCGAATTCGGCACGAGCCTGGCCGCCATCCAGAAGTATCATCCGGCCCTGCACCTGGCCTATATCTTGCCTACGTTTTTCGATCGGCGTGTGCGCAAGTCAGCGGAAATCCTGGAGCAACTGCAGAGCCATTACGGCGAACAGGTCTGCGCGCCGGTGCGCTACAGCGTGCGCCTGTCGGAGGCGCCGGGCTACGGGCAGAGTATCTTCGAGTTTGCGCCTCATTCACCGGGCGCGGAGGATTACCAGGCGTTGGTAGAAAGGATCACACGTGATGACCGAGCGTAAACAAACCCCTGACCTGTTGGGTGAACTGCTGGGCGGAGGTGCATCAGGGCCGACGCCTGTGGTGGCCGCGCCCCCGCCGCGCGACACAACTGGCCGGCAACCCGCCAGCAGACCGGCCGCCGCGCCGCCGCGCAACCAGCGGCGAAAGAGCCTGTAAGCCTGGCGCCAAAGGCCACCGTCGCGCCCCGGCGTTGGGAATACCTGGTGATTTCGTTCCAGGAATACAAGGGCTGGCGGCCGCGCTACCGTAACGGCGAGAAGATTGCCAATTGGGAAGATCAGCCGCTGCTGCACGATTATCTCAATCAGCTCGGCGCCGAAGGCTGGGAACTGGCCGGCGCCAGCGCGGGTCGCGCGCTCTACGGCAGCCGCGACGAGTATCAGCTCTTCTGCAAGCGGGCCAGCTCGGCGGCATGAGATCGCGATCGGGCGGGAATTGACACCCTCGCAAGGGGGGCTGTGATGCTGCAAGTGAGTCATATCTGTAAGTCTTTTGCCGGCGAGGTCATCCTCACCGGCATTTCCTTCACCGCCAACCGCGGCGGGCGCGTCGGGCTGATCGGCCCTAACGGCTGCGGCAAAACCACGCTGCTGCGCATCATCCTGGGCCAGGAGGCGCCCGACAGTGGCAGCGTGCGCCTGGGGCCGGGGCCGGTGCGCGTCGGCTACCTGGCGCAGGCACTGGTCTACACCGCTGATGCCACGGTTGACGATATGCTCAGGCAGGCCAGCGCCGCGCTCAGCGCGGCCGAGCAGCAGGTCCAAACCCTGGCCGCGGCCATGGGACAGGCGTCCGGCGCCGAACTTGACGCCATCCTGGTTGCCTATGACCTGGCTTTGGCTGATTTCGAGCGCCTGGGCGGCTACAGCATCGAGACACGCATCCATGTGGTGTTGACCGGCCTGGGCCTGCACGCGCTGGAAGCGGCCACCCCCGTGCAGATTCTCAGCGGCGGCCAGAAGACGCGGCTGGGCTTGGCGTGCCTGCTGCTGACGTACCCCGACCTTCTGCTGTTGGATGAGCCGACCAATCATCTGGACATCGGCGCGTTGCGATGGCTGGAGCAGTTCGTGGCTGGCTATGATGGCGCGGTGATTATCGTGTCGCACGACCGCGCCTTCCTGGATCACACGGTGAACGCCATCCTGGAGATTGACGAGCAGACCCATCGCCTGACCGCCTATCCCGGTGCGTACACCGATTATATGTTGGCCAAAGAAAGCGCACGGGCCAAACACCTGGCCGCGTATAGGGAGCAGCAGGAGTTCATCCAACGGATGACCGCGACGATTGCGGACAAGGAATCGCACGCGCGCAACATCGAGCACGGGACGATTGACTTCGCCACACGCAAAATTGCCCTGGGCATTGCCCGCCGCATGACGGTGCAGCGCCGGCGGCTGGAGCGTCTGCTCGACTCAGAGGAGCGCATCGAGAAGCCGGCGCTGACCTGGCAGATGAAACTCGACTTTGGTGCGCAGCCAGAGAGCGGCCGTGAGGTGTTGGTGTTGACCGACGTGGCCCAACGCTTTGGCGCCCAGGAACTGTTTCATGACGTCAACCTGACCCTGCGCGCCGGCGAACGTGTGGCGTTGATTGGCCGCAACGGCAGCGGCAAGACGACCCTGGCGCGCATCATCCAGGGGCAGTTGGCGCCCAGCGCCGGTCATGTGCGCCTGGGCGCGGGGGTGCGCCTGGGCTACTTTGCCCAGGAACAGGAACTGCTCGACCCGGCCAGCACGCCGTTGGAAACGATACGCCGGGTAGCGGCCATGAACGAGACCGAGGTGCGTAGTTTTCTGCACTACTTTCTCTTCGCGGGCGATGCGGTCTTTACGCCGGTGCATCTGCTGAGCTTTGGCGAACGGACGCGGCTCGCCCTGGCTCACCTGGTGGCGCTGGGCTGCAATTTCCTGCTGTTGGATGAGCCGATCAATCACCTGGACATTCCGTCGCGCAGCCGGTTCGAGCAGGCGCTGGCCGCGTTCACCGGCACGGTGCTGGCGATCGTTCACGACCGCTACTTCATCGAGCAGTTTGCCACGCAGATCTGGAGTCTGGAGGAGGGGACGGTGCGTATCTACGCTGAACTGGCCGATGTACCGCCCGCCGCGGCTAACTGATTTCGACATCCAGCCACTGCTCGGCCTCGGTGGTGAGCAGGCCGCCGCGGAAGCGCCCCTGCGGCGTCACGATGGCGTATTGGTTATCGAGCCAGATGACCAGGCCGAGCGGGCCGGCCGGCGACCTGGGCGTCTGCAAGACCTCGGCGCCGTCAACCAGGAAGCGCGTCTGCTGCGCGCCCCATGCTATGGTGTAGGTGTGCCAGGCGGTCAGGCTAACCCGCGCCTCGGCTTCTGCAACCCCCAGCGCACGTTGACCGAGCGGCCACAGGGCGCGGTAGAGGCGCGGAAAGCGCATCAGGACAAATCCGGCCGGCGCCGCGGACGCCAGCAGATAAAACAGCGGGCGCTGCGCATCCATCACCGCGGCCTTCCAGCCATGACCGGGCACGCCGGCCGCCAGCGCCATGTTGGAGGGCGGGGAGGCGTAGAAAAACCAGACGGCCCGTGGCAGCGCGGGCAGTCTGGCGTCTGCGGTGGGGTAGGGGCTGTTCCAAAAGCCAAAGCCGGCCGTGCCGCGCAGCTCACCGGCTTCGTGCGAAAAGCGCGCGCGGATCGTCAACGTCAACGGCGGGCGCCAGGGGAAGGCGCGTCGCGGGCGTCCCTGGTAATCATCGAGCTGCGCGTTGCTGTACACCCCGTTGGTCGTCGGCGGCAGGCGCAGACGCCAGCCGATGCTTGTGGCTTCGACTTTGCCCATGCCTGTGGTGCAGGGTGCCATCTTGAACATCGTACGTCCTTTGACCTTTTGCATCCGGCGCTTGCAAGTGCGTTAGCCTGGGCCGGGCAGGCTTCGTAGCCGTTGCTGCGACCTGGGTCGCCCGTTGATACGCGGCCAGCGTCCGCTCACGCGCCGCGCCATGATCCACGATGGGCGCCGGGTATTCCTGGCCGAGCTTTCATTTGCCAAAAACACGCCTCTGGCTATTGGTGCAAAATGGGCTCAAGTCGCAAACAAGAACAAAAGGTGATGAATCGTAAAAAGAGGCGTGATACCGACCACTCGCTGATGGCATGAAGTATGGTAATCTTGAAAGGGCAATAGGAGGTCTGACCGATGCAGCGATGGAGAACCATCGAGCTGTTCCATCCGAGTGCGTAGTTCGGCGGCAACAGCCTCGCATTCGGTACTGCGAATGTACCCGAGCATGGCGCCTTCTTGAAACGCCTGCCCATATTTGCCTGCTACATATCTCATGACACCGTTCGAGACAAACTCCTCACACAACTTTTTGTTATCTGCCTCGACTATTTTGCATTCAGCCCCGAAATAGACATCATCCCGCCATTCCCCGCGGAAACAAAAGTCCACAGTAGGAGCCTTCCCTGTATTCTTCGCTTGGGTCCTATCCTGCTTTTCGTGAATAACATAAACCGAGGGCAAGATTCCGCTCAGACGCTGGCATTTCTGAATGTGGATGCATAACTCCTCGGTTATCTGGTTCTCGTCCATGGATCGGTTGATCTTTCTTGATTGGACGAGATCGAAGTAGGCATCACGAATTAGCTCCAGGAGTCGTTTCACCCCATCGGGGCCAAGCGCTCGCGATAGCTCGATTGGTTGCAGTGGTTGGGGGCCAATGAGATCGTGGAGGCTCATAAAGATGGCCTCCATGCCTGCATGATGTCTACATAGATCTCATCAGCGTCTCTCAAGGCGCTTGCTCTTGTCCAATATCGCTGCTGATCCGGCTTCACCACGTAAATGGTCTTCCCGATGTAAGCTCTGACATTGCGCTGTATGAATACATTTGGCAAGCGACGCTCTTTGAGAAATTCATCTGCCTTCTGCAAAGCCAAATCCAGTGCAGGTTGAGAGCCTTCGATCGTGATTCTGGGAATACCTGACTCACCCGTCTCGGACAGTTTCACCGCAACAACTCTCAGGGGAGAATCACCATGCTCGAAAATCGTGGTAGTAAAAGGTTTTCCAAATGATCCCTCAAGCGTGTAGATCATCACATCGAGATACTCTTTGAGTAGGCGATCGCCCTCCGTTTGGCTGAATGTCGGTTTTACCGCCTTTGAATTGCCTTTCCACCGGAAAAAGTCAAGCGTAAAATTGATCGCGTCATCAACCAGTATTTGCTCATCCCTGGTCAAACCAAATAGACCTTCCGTGAGAGCAGCCACTTTGCTCTCCCAATCGGGATCTTGTGAGAGAGCGCGAAGCGTGCCGACGGTGACAGGCTGATTAGAGCGGTCTTTTGGCATGGGCAAGGTCATGACCTCTGCTTCTTCGAGTTCATCACGCTCAACCAGCCATCGTCTGCTTGACATCATCGCAAAGTACAGGGGAACACGACTATTGAGCGCAATGCAGCACTCTACGAGAAGATCCAAATCATGTACTGGCCCGTTTATTCCGATCAAGGAATGTCTGAAAACGGCATCACCCAACAGCAGTGCTGCCCTGAACCCTGATTCACCGGTCAGCGGACTCTGCTTGAGCAGAACGTGAGGCCCGGAAAATATCGCCTTTTGATCTGGCCTGGGCCGCTGCAGCTTGGATATTTCAAACAATGGCAAAGCCGCCTCGTTCACCGCGAAGCGATTCAGGCTCTTTGCCTCGACATAGGGTTTGCCAACCAACCAAGAAGCATCGTTTTTCCGTTGTGCTTCCTTTCCAACAATGACACCCTCTCCATTTACCCACTGTCTATCTTTGCAAATCTGGCCGAGAGTTGTGTACGCAGGGGACATCAGCCGCTTGATGAGCGCATAGTCTCGAGGCCCCCCCCACATTGCCACTTTCCAGATAACGTCATCTTCTCGTGTCTCAGAACGCGGCAGCATAGCGATATCTTGTGAGTCAATCACGAACTGCCATTTATCAACGAGAGAATGAGCGGGTTTTGGAGTGCAGTACAGAATCGGCTTGGTATCGTCAGGCTCGGAAGGTGCGTAAATGATCGCGGTAGCTGGGTCGACCGCCTTGCTGAACAGAGCATGGCGAATCACCGAAAAGTTGATGACGGTTTTTATGTTGTAGCGCGCAAAGAACTCCTTCCGAAAAACTCTGTGGGGGTTAGATCGGTTGAACAGAAGCCCCTTGCTCGGCATGATCAGGCAGGCGCGGCCATCTTGCTCGCAGAACTCAGCGGCGCGCCAGAGGAATGCTATCGAGATTTGATTGTCGGGGGCAAATTCCCGCTTAGGGTGCTCGGTTTTCATGCGCGCACGATACTGTATCGCAGCATGGGTAAGCCTGCTTGCCCATGGGGGATTCCCGATGACGAGATCATATTTCCGCTTCACGAACTCCAGGTCATCCGCGAAGAAATCAGAGCAGAACAGGTTATGACCACGAAGTTGTGAGAAGCGAACATCCTCCCAGATTTGACGGGGTTCCAGGAAATCGCACATCGTCAGGTACAGGCTGAAGGCCGCTACCCGGATGGCTTCTGGATTAAGATCAACACCAAAAACATTTTGTACCAGCAGATCATTGAGTTGAAATGGCGTGATACTGCTTTGATCTGGATGAGCCTGGAACCAATGCGCAATGAGACGGCGGTAGATCTCAACGAGAAAAATCCCTGATCCGCATGCTGGATCCAAGATGGTGAAAGCGGTTTTCTGCCCATCCCACGGGAACACTTCGTCAACGAGAAACTCGACAAGATGATGGGGGGTGTAGTGGGTCTCATTCTTGGCCGAGCCTTCCGTGGCGTCGGCAGCTTGAATGTGGAAGAATTCCTCGTACACATTGCTGATGAACTCGATCGGAATGACATCAAACGAATAGAACTTCCATAGGCTGAGTTGCCCTGTAACCAACTCTTGCTCTCCGGTGAGAAATTCTTGTAACCTCAGCAGATGCTCGCCTGTTACACGGTCCCTTTCAGTTTCCTGGATAGGGAACATATCCCCGTTAAACTTTGCGTTGAGATAATCAAACAAACGATACGTAGCGTCCTTGTCGGATAGCACGTCCATGAAGCATGTTGCACCGTGCCGAAAACCCGAGAAGAAACCCTCGGGAAACACATTTCTCCCAGCGGAATCTCTACGATCCTCTAAGTATTTGATGAAAATTGAACGCCCGAGCAGGCTATGAACGATCTCTGCGGCTGTAGCTGCGGGCATGCTCTCAGACAGCAAACTAAGCAACTTGCGCCGCGTAATCTTAAGGTGATTGAGAAGGGTATAGTGCGCTTGTTGCTTGGGATCGAAGCGATCTCGATTTACCTGCCAATACCGTCCCGATTCTAGCTCCGAACGGCGATAGGCAAGCAGCCGCTGCCGTTCACCTTCTGCCGCAGAGTATATATCCAAACTATCAATGAGGCCCGTTCCATACTCAACTCCAGGAACGGGATCGGTAGGGCTTTGAAAGGTGTTGTAGATCAGGATTCGCCCATCAGTCAGCACAACAAACAGCAAAGGCGCCTTGCCCATATTCCAGGCCAACTTGTGGAGTTCGGCGATCTCGACCGATACTTGCCGGGGGTCTTGCGCTTCCAGGCGGCGAAAGTAGATGTAGGGGACACTGATGTTGCTACCGCGCGGCTTGAAAAAGAAAACCGCATCCGCGCCCAGTTTTTGCTTTGCCTGCCTGAAGAGCATTGACTGGTAGACTTCATCGGTTTGTATCTGTGAAACCAAATTCTCGCCGGGCTTGAAATCCAAAACACGGTAAAGCTCGCCCAATACATCTTGGTGGTTATGATTCATACTCTTGCCTCCACCTGTTGATAGCATTACGATTCACTATTCGTGGTTAGATAAGCGCTTCTGGCCTCTCACCATCGCGAGAAGACCATCCAAGACAGCAGCAAGTTGCTTCTGTTGCGCTGGATCAAGCTCACTGAGGTCATAGAGGACAGAGCGCATCCTTTGCCTGTTTGCCGATTAGATTTTACCCCCGCCCGGGCCTCTCGTCAAGCCATTGAGGGGACCAACAGGAATTCCAAATGTACCCGGAATGGCTGCCCGTAAATGGGCCTGCGCTCCTCGTTCGGGCGGTTTTGGCCCAAAATCCCCGAGATAGGTGGGCAGCAAGAGGGATTGTGGGCGTTGGAGAGCCACATTTGGAAATGCGGCGCCCCGTAGGGGCACCTTGACTTGAGCGAGCGATGCCCCCACACCCGTCGTCCCGTAGGGACGATTGAATGAGGCCGCCCGCAATCCTCGCTAAGGTCAGGCGTCCCTACGAGTGTGCGGTGTCCCTACGGGACGCGTCGCGCCCACCAGGACGGCCTGGCGCTGGCCAGTCACATGGATGGCTACATTTGGAACTGCTGGGGGACCAAACGACGGCGGCTTCGACGAGGTCGAGGGGATTACCGCCGGATTTCTGCCCACGTGCATGTTTGGCCGATCTGCGGTATAATGCGGTCATCTGGCGCCGCCCATGCTGCTTCGAGACCGGTGCTTCCTGCATCTCATCGTTGTTGTTTCCTGCACCGTGTTCGAAGCCCGCTGAGAGCGCCAAACTGAGTACACGACCGCTTTCCCCTGCCGTGGAGAAGAAAAAATGGCTCTGAACCCTGGATCCATTCTCGAAAATCGCTATCGCCTGGACCGCATGCTGGGGCAGGGCGGGATGGGCGCCGTCTACCGGGCCTGGGACATGCGCCTGGAGCAGTGGGTGGCGCTCAAAGAGAATAACCTGACCACTCCCGACGCGCAGACCCAATTCGAACAGGAGGCCAAGGTGCTGGCCCGCCTGCGTCATTCCAATCTGCCGCGTGTCATTGATCACTTCATCACAGCGCAGGGCGTTCAGTACCTGGTCATGGATTTCGTCGAAGGCATGAACCTGGCCGAGATGCTGCGCAGCCGCGGGCGCTTGATGCCCGAGGAAGTGATGCAGTGGCTGAGTCAGATCTGCGATGCGCTCAACTACCTGCACACCCAGAACCCGCCCATCATTCATCGTGACATCAAGCCGCAGAACATTCGCATGACACCGGACGGCCGCGCGGTACTGGTGGACTTCGGCCTCAGCAAGGTAGGCTCGCAGCAGCAGCGCACCGCCACCGGCGCCCTCGGCGTCACGCCCGGCTTCTCACCGCCGGAACAGTACGGCGCCGCGCATACCGATCAGCGTTCGGACATCTACTCCCTGGCTGCAACCCTCTATGCGCTCTTCACCGGGGAGACGCCACCCGACAGCATCCAGCGCGCGATCGCGAATATGGTGCTCAAGTCACCGCGCGAGATGAACATCGCCATCAGCCCGGCATTGGAAGCGGCGCTGGTCCATGGGCTGGAGACGCAGCCAGGGCGCCGCCCCGCCAGCATTGTCGCGTTTCAGCAGGAGATCGAAGGCGCGCTGCGCAGCGTGAATACCAACCTGGCGCCGCCCACCGTGATTGCAGGCCGCCGCCCCGACAGCAAACCGCGCAGCACAGGCCCCGCCGGTGGCCGCATCTCCACCCCGCGGCCGCAGACCGCGCCGCGCCCCGCGCGCGGCTTTCCGGTCTGGGGATGGTTCGCCCTGGGCGGCGGCGCCGTTGTCTTACTGCTGATCGTGGCGCTAAGCATGGCCTCCGGCGGCCGCTCGACCGCAAAACCGACTGTTGTCGCCATCGCCACCGCAACCCTGGCGCCGGTGCCCGCCACACCGGCAGTCGCAGAGAACACCGTCAATCCGCCGGTCGCAGGCGCCACGGTAACGCCGCTCGGCAGTCGCACCGATCAGGGCCAGACGACCAATTTGCCGACGGCGACCCCCATCATCGTCATCGTCACCGCAACGTCACTGCCCACCTCGCCGCCGCTGCCCACCGCGACCACGCCGCCGCGGCCAAGCGCAACGCCAACCGGCACCTCCGTTCCTGCCGCGCCGACCCGCCGGCCGACCTCACGACCGGCCAACGTGGCGACTACCCCCATCCTCCAGTCGCCCGTGGACGGCTACACCCTGTGGCCGCGGGACTCGGAGAACTTCCAATGGAAATGGACGGGGCGCGCACTCAGCAGTAACGAGGGCTTCGAACTGCGCATGTGGAAAGCCAACAACCCCGATCATCCAGGTGTCGCGCCACCCGTGCCCTACGTCGCCAACCCCAACCATGTCTACACCCTGTATGTTGGTTCCATCCGCGCCACGCCTGGCGTCCAGGAGATTCCGACCGACGACTGGATTGACGTCTACTGGACCGTGGCCGTGGTGCAGCTCGATCCCTACCAGCGCACCGGGCAGGAGGCCAAGCCGTTCTGGATTCATACGTAGGATGTCGTTACCTGCGATCGGCTACAGCCAAGCCGTAAGAGGTACTGTTCATGCGTTCATCGCTTTTGCACAACCGCCGCTTCTTGATTGGCCTCATCGCCATCAGCGCGCTGGTGCTGGCGGCCGCTGGCGTTGGCCTGTGGACGGTCGCCCAGCCGTGGCTGACGCCCGCCGCCACCAAACCCGCGTTCGATCCGTCAAGCGACCGCCTGTTGACGCCGGCTCCCTCCCTGGAAGAGCTGGCCGCGCGCTACCCGCGGATTGGCCGCCTGCTGCAGGACGCATCGCTCGGTTCGGTCTACAAAGAGTTCGTGCTGGCCTTCGAGCGCGGCGGCGTGGACGCGGCGCGCGCGCTGGCTCAACAGCGCGCCCTGCTCAACAAAAGGGACCAGGTGCGCATCACGCTGGTCATTGACAACGCGGCCAACACGGCCGGCGTCGCGGCCGAGCTGCAGGCCCTGGGCATCATCATCGAAGGCAGCTACCAGGACTTGATTGACATCGCCGTGCCCATGAGCCTGATCGAGCAATTCGCTCAGAACGAGGATGCCGGCAAGCTGTTCGAGCAGTTGACCCAGCTCGACCATATCATCAAGCTGCGCCTGCCTCTCCCCACGCAAGTCAACCGTTTGCCGGCTCACCCCCTGGCCAATGCCCCCGCCCGCCCGTCGTGGATTCCGAGGTTTGCGCCGGCGTCAGCTTCTGAACTGGCGCCCATTGCCATGGAAGGGGTGGAGGTGACCGGCGCCGCAGCCTGGCACCGCGCCGGCTTCACCGGCCAGGGCATCAAGATCGGCGTGCTCGACCTGGGCTTCGATGGCTACCGGACGCTCCTGGGAGGGGCGCTGCCGGCGCAAGTGACCGCACGCTCATTTGTGCCGGATGAAGAACCCGATGCGACGGGCGAAGTACACGGCGCCGCCTGCGCCGAGATCATCCACGCGATGGCGCCCGATGCCGAACTGTTCCTGGCCTACTACGGCGGCACTGAAACCGGCCTCGGCCGCGCCGTGGATTGGCTGCTGGCCCAGGGCGTTGACATCATCTCACATTCGGCCGGGTCCTCGTTGGGGCCGATGGATGGCAGTGGCCGCCAGGCCAAAATTGTGGACAACGCCGTCGCCCAGGGCGTGGTGTGGGTCAACGCCAGCGGCAACGAGGGCACGGAGCACTACCGCGGCGTCTTCACCGACAGCAACGGCGACGGCCTGCACGAATTCCCCGACGGCACCAACGCGATGGCCTACCGCCCGCCGACCCGCGGCGACGCCACCATCATCTTGAACTGGAACGACTGGGAAGATCACGATCAGGATTTCGATCTCTTCCTGGTCAACGCACAGAATGAGACCGTGGCCTCATCGGGAGATGCGCAGACGGGGCAGGCCGGCGATCTGCCGGTCGAGGGCTTTCGCCTGACCGACCTGGATGCTGCCACCTACTTCATTCTCATCAAGGCAGCCGGCGCCACGCACCCCGTGACCTTCGATCTGTTCGCGCTCAACGGGGAGATCGAATTTCCCTCCGCAGCCTACAGCCTGAGCACACCGGCTGATGCCCGTGGTTCTGTCACCGTAGGCGCCATGCGCTGGGACACGCAGGAGTTGGAAGACTTCAGCTCGCAGGGACCGACCAATGATGAGCGCCTGAAACCGGAAATCGTCGCGCCCGATCGCGTCACCACAGACAGCTATGCGCCCGATTCGTTTCCCGGCACCTCCGCGGCCGCGCCCCATGTGGCCGGCGCGGCCGCACTGGTGCTCAGTGCCTTTCCCGCCTTGGCGCCAAACGACGTGCGCGATTATCTGACCACCCATGCGCTTGACCTGGACGTCGCGGGGCCAGATATGGCCACCGGTTTTGGCAGCCTGGCCTTGCCGGCCGATGCTGCTGCGCCGGCCACCGTCACGCCGCCGGCCAACGCCACCGAGCCGCCGCCGGCCATCGTGCGCGTCACCGCCACGGCCGTCGCGGTCGTGCCCGCGCCGGTTGAACCCTCAGCGCCGCGTGCCCGCCGCACCTCGTCTGCGCTCATCGTGGTGCTCGGCGCGGCCACCTGCCTGGGCCTCGCGGGCCTCATCGGCAGTATCGTACTCCTCGTTTTGCTGCTGCGCCGCCCGCCTACCGTGCGTCGCCCCGCAGCCGCCGCGCCGCTGCGACCCGCCGCGCCGCCCCCCATCACCGTCCAGGCCTTTCTCGTTGACTCCACCGGCGGCCGGCTGGCCCTGCGTCCGGGCGAAAACTCCGTGGGGCGCACCCCTGACAACGTCATCATCCTGGCCAACGACGACCAGGTCAGCCGTCATCACGCGCTGATCACATGGGACGGCCGCCACCTCAGCATCTGCGACCTGGGCAGTAGTAACGGCACGCTGGTCAACGGGCAGCGCCTGACGCCGCACGTCACCCAACCCTTGCCGCACGCCGCGCACATCCGCTTCGGCCCGCAGTCGGAGTTCACGGTGTGGGCGGGGAACTGACGTTTGTGCAAGAAAGATAAAAAGAAAGATAAAACTTGTTTCTTTCAAGGAGTGAGGCATGAGGCCAGGTGAAGATAACCCGAATTGGGGGCAGTCGTCCCGCTCACTGTTAGCGAATCCGAACCAGGGGCTGCCTGATTGGATGCGTTCGCCTGTGATTCCGCCGGAGCCGCCGCCCGTGCTGACACGACCGGCCGGGCACGGGAATCCACCGCCACGCCTGCCAGGCGCTGAGCCGCCGCGGCCAAGCAGCAGCCGCGCCGGCCGCGGGCGGTTCGCCGACGGATTCCTGATCGCACTCATCATCAGCACCATCCTGGGCCTGCTCTTCACGGCCGGCGGCGCCATCGGCTATGTCTTGCTGGCGTCCGAGCTGCCGGCGCCCGATGAGCTGCAGGATCGCGCGGCGCTCTTCGTCAGCACGCGTATCTATGACCGTAACGGCAAGCCGCTGAACGAGGTGTTCGATTCGGGCGCCGGGCGCCGCTCCCTCGTCAAGCTTGACCAGATGGCGCCCAGCCTGATCCAGGGCACCATTGCCACCGAAGATGCCAATTTCTACCAGCATCTCGGCGTTGACCCGATCAGCCTGGCGCGTGTCGTCTGGCGGGCCATTCGCGCACGCGAGGCGGTCATCGGCGGCTCCACGATTGCCCAGCAGTTGGTCAAGCTGGTCTTCCTGTCCCCGGAGCGCACGATCAGCCGCAAGGTCAAAGAAGCGATCCTGGCGGCCGAAATCACGCGCACCTACCCGCGCGACCGCATCCTGGAAATTTACCTGAACGAGATCTACTACGGCAGCGCTGCGTATGGCATCGAGACGGCCAGCCAGACCTATTTTGGCAAGGCGGCCCTTGACCTGACCCTGGCCGAAGCCTCCTTGTTGGCCGGTCTGCCGCAAGCGCCCTCCTACTATGACCCGTACACCAACCCGACCGGGGCCAGGGCGCGCCAGGCCGTGGTGCTGCGCCTGATGGTCAAGGAGGGCTACATCACGCCGCAGGAGGCGGACGCAGCCTGGCTGGCCTGGGATGCGCAGTCCATTCCGCTGGTGCCGCTGCACTACACCTTCGAGGCGCCGCACTTTGTGGTCTACGTGCGCGAGCAACTGGAACGTGCCTACGGCCCGGAAATTCTGTACAAGGGCGGCCTGCAGGTCTACACCACGCTTGACAACGATCTGCAGAAGCTGGCCGAAGAGACCGCGCGCACGCGCATTGCCCGCTTCACGCCGCAGCAGCACGTGACCAACGCCGCGCTGGTGGCCCTGCGACCGCAGACGGGCGAAATTCTGGCGATGCTCGGCAGCGTAGATTTCAACGCGGCCGAGATATCCGGCCAGGTCAACGTGACGATCAGCCCGCGCCAGCCCGGCTCGGCCATCAAGCCGTTGACCTACCTGACCGTCCTGCAACTGGATCAGGATTGGTGGACGCCCGCCACCACGCTGATGGACATCAGCACCGAGTTTCCCGATGGCGCCGGCCGCCCGCCTTACGTGCCCAAGAACTACGATGACAAAGAGCACGGCCTGGTGACGGTGCGCAGCGCGCTGGCGAATTCCTACAACATCCCGGCGGTCAAGGCCCTGCAGCACGTCACCATTCCGCGGCTGATCGAGACGGCCGGCCGCCTGGGGGTCAAGAGCCTGACGACCGGCGATTATGGCCTGTCGCTGACCCTGGGCGGCGGTGAGGTGACGCTGCTGGAACTGACCGGCGCCTATGCCGTGCTGGCCAATCAAGGGGTGCGCGTGCCGCCCGTGGCGATCCAATGCGTGATTGCTGCGAACGGACAACTGCTCGGCCAGGGAGTGGAGGAGGTCAGCGCGGCGCCCTGCCGTGAGGCCGCCAATCAGCCGCACGGCGCGCTGCTCATCGAACCGGTTTCCGGGCAACGGGCCGCGCCGGCCAACTACGCCTATCAGATTACTTCGATCCTGGCGGACAACGAGGCTCGCACGCCCGCGTTTGGCCCCAACAGCAGCCTGCGCCTGCCCGGCGACCGTCCGGCCGCGGTCAAGACCGGCACCACCAACGATTATCGCGACAACTGGACTGTGGGTTACACGCCTGACCTGGCCGTGGGCGTTTGGGTGGGCAACAGCGACGGCACGCCGATGCAGGGGGTCAGCGGCGTGGCCGGCGCGGGGCCGATCTGGAACGGCTTCCTGGCGACGGCCCTCAAGGACGAGCCGCAACTGCCCTTCCCTGTGCCGGCCGACATCGAGTTGATCGAGGTGTGCGCCGATTCAGGCACGGTGCCCAGCGCAACCTGCCCTGTGCGCCGCGCCGAGGTGTTCGTCAAGGGCCGCGGGCCGTTGAGCGCCGAGTTCGACATCCACCGCAAGGTGCGCATCTTCAAGGCGGGTGAGCAGGAGTTTCTGGCGCCGCCCGAATGTCCTGAGCAACTGGTGGAACTACGCGACTATGTCGTCTATCCGCCGGAGGGGCGCCAGTGGGCGATTGACCACGGCATCCCGCAGCCGCCCACGGAGGTGGCCACCAACTGCCAGGCGCCCGACATCTTCATTCAGCAGCCGGCAGAGGGTCAAACAGTGACCGGGTCGGTCATGTTGATCGGCAAGACATCCCTGCCCGATTTCGATCGCTATGATGTGGAGTACGGCGAAGGCCACGATCCGCTCGGTTGGGGACATGTGGAAGGGCCGTTCTTCACACCGGTGGATGGCGGCCCGCTGGCAAGCTGGGACACCACCCGCCTGGCGCCTGGCCCCTTCACCCTGCGCGTGCGCGTGTGGGATCGCAGCGGCCGCGAGTTCGAAGCCCGCGTGCGCCTGTTTGTCGGCGCAACCGCGCTAACAGACACGCCTACGCCGGAAATCCTGCCGACGTTTACGCCCACGCCGGAGATTTTCCCGACGTTCACGCCCACGCCAGAGTTCCTGCCCACATTTACCCCGACCCCCGACTTCCTGGCGACGCCAACGCCTACCGCAGAAGCGACGGTCACGCCCACGCCGGGGGTCACTGCCACGCCGCCGCCGGGCGATGCCCTGGTGCTGCGCCTGGATCAACCGCTGGACGGTGACACGGTCGCGGGTGTGGTGGACATCAGCGGCGCGGCGTATGGCGCGGCCTTCGCCAGTTACCGCGTCGAGTTGGGGCAGGCGCCCGATCCCGATGTGTGGCTGCCGCTGACCGTGGAGATCACCACACCCGTGGAGCCGGCCGGCATCCTGGCAGCATGGAACAGCACCACCGTGGCCGACGCGACCTACATCTTGCGCCAGGTGGAGGTGCGGACAGCACGCACGCTTCCTGAGCAGATAAACCCGGTGCGAACGAGTTCCCTGTCAGGGTGTGCTGAGACCAACGTGGCACCCCGGGACCTGAGAAAAACGATCAGATTCCGATCAACAAGAGGCTGAGCGCATTTGGCCATCTTCCTGTGGCGACGTTGACCAAGCACGAGTTCCTGGCCAAGCAATGCCAGGGGCAGGTACAAATCTGGGTGCTTGTTCATGTCGAGGTGCAGAGCCAGACTGAGTCCAGCTTCGCCGAGCGCATGTACGTGTATAATTATCGTCTGTATGACCGGTCCGGTCGCCGCTGCAGTGTTAGCACCTGGCGCCCGACTGAGTTCAGTTACAACTGTGGGACTGCGAGATTGGCATCAGGTTTCCCGCGGTCAAGCTGCTTGATTACCGGGCACGATGGGACGAGTTGGAAGCCAGCAGCAACCCCTTTGCCGTAATCGTCATGGCCCATCACGGTTTGATGAACGTTTGCGCAAAATTTGGCTGACGGCGTTTGACCGGCGCGGTTCAGCAACAAGATATTGTCAACCTGTTCGCTTCATTGATTGGATCAGAAATGGCTTGATCAGATTTTGGGCAAAGTCAGAGATTGAGGAGGCAGAGCATATGCCATACATCACAAGCGTCGAACGAATTGGAATGCAGAGGGGCATCGAGCAGGGCATCCAGCAGGGCATCCAGCAAGGGATGGAGCAGGGGATGGAGCAGGGTTCTCGCGTCGAACTCCTGGCAGCGATTGAGTTGGGGCTTGAATTGCGGTTCGGCACACACATCCAGAACTCCCGCGCACGCCCATTGATTGACCTTCCAGCGAAGTGAACAAGCGACCGGTCTTGATGGCCGGTCGCTTGATATCGCCTTGTTCACGCGCGTATCCCATCTCACCCAATGCGCCGGGCAATCACCTCTTTGACCACCCTGGCGTCTGGAGGCAGGTAGACGGGCGGGTTGGCGGCCACTGCTTCGACTTCGGGCAGGGTGTCCTCGTGATAGCCCATCTTGAACTGCGTGAACTTCAGGCCATGCGCCGTGGAGATGACGACGACCCGTTCGTGAGATTGAATGACCCCGCGTGCCACCAGCTTGAAGAGTGCAGCCAGCGCCACGCCGGTATGGGGACAGGTGTACATACCGGTGCGGTCGGCGCGGCCGGCCGCGTCGGCCAGCTCATGTTCTGTGGCCTGCTCCACCACGCCCTCGAACGCCTGCAGCGTCCTGACCGCTTTCTCGTAGCTGACGGGGTTGCCGATCTGGATGGCCGAGGCCAGGGTCTGCTGCGCCTGCATGACGACCTTTTCCTGAAAACCGGTCTGCGCGCTGCGATAGAGCGGGTTGGCCCTGGCCGCCTGCGCCGCCACCAGCCGCGGCAGCCGGTTGATCAGCCCCAGCTCTTTCATCATCAGCAGGCCTTTGCCCAGCGCACTGATGTTGCCCAGGTTGCCCACCGGCATGATGATCCAGTCTGGCACGGCCCAGTCGAACTGCTGCACGATTTCGATACCCACCGTCTTCTGGCCTTCGATGCGCAAGGAGTTCATGGAGTTGGCCAGGTAGATCGTGTTGTCTTGCGTGACTTCCTGCACGATTTTCATGCAGCCATCGAAATCGGTATCGAGCGCCAGCACCAGCGCGCCATGGGCGATCGGCTGAATCAACTGCGCGGCGCTGACTTTGCCCTGCGGCAGGAAGACGATCGTTGGAATCCCGGCCGCCGCGCCATACGCAGCCAGCGCGGCTGAGGTGTCGCCGGTTGAGGCGCAGGCCACCGCGGATCGGCTGCCCGCGCGCGATCATCTGCTTGACCACGCTGACCAGCACCGTCATGCCCAGGTCCTTGAAGGAACCGGTGTGGCTGTTGCCGCACATCTTGACCCACAGATCAGGCAGGCCGATCTGCTTGCCCAGACGCTCGGCCCAGAAGAGGTTGGAATTGCCCTCGAACAGCGAAACGATGTTGTCGTCCGCCAGATCGGGGATCACCCACTCGCGCTTGCCCCAAACGCCCGAACCATACGGCCATTGCGTGGTGCTGGCGCGACGCTCGAAGAGTGACATCCAGCCCGCGGCGCTGCGCGCACGCAGCGCCGCCATGTCGTGCGCGACCTCCAGCAGCCCGCCGCAGGTAGGGCAGGTGTACATGACATCGTACAGAGAATACTTGCCCGGGCAACCCCGGAAGCATTGAAACCAGGCAGCGACCATCGAAAATCCCAACCCTTCTGATCCATGGACTTGTCAGGAAACGAATTCCCGCTCGTGCTCACGTTTTACCGGGAAAGAACGGGAAACAGACTCTTCGACAAGTCCTGACGACTCACTAACGACCCGGTTTGCCCGGCACCTGGTGGCAGTCGCGACAGCGCGCCTCATAGACTTCATTGGCGCCGACCATGATGACGGGGTCATCGTAGTTGGCCGGCCGGCCGTCAATCAGGCGTTGGGTGCGCGCGGCGGGTGCGCCACATTGCACGCAGATCGCGTGCAGCTTGTCCACCATCTCGGCCTGGGCCATCAGCAGCGGAATGGGGCCGAACGGTTCACCGCGGAAGTCGAGATCAAGGCCGGCGCAGATGACCCGCAGCCCCTTGTCGGCCAGGCTGGAGGCGATGTCGGCCACGGTCCAGTCGAAGAACTGCACTTCATCAATGGCGACGACATTGGTCTCAGCCGCCAGGAAGTCCCAGATTTCGGCGGGATCGTTGATGGTGTGTGAGTCCCACTGCAGGCCACTATGCGACGCCACGCGCGCGACCGCATAGCGGTTGTCAATCTGGGGCTTGAAAACCTGTATATTCTGCCTGGCAATCTGGGCACGGCGCACGCGGCGAATCAACTCCTCGGTTTTGCCGCTGAACATACTGCCGCAGATCAGTTCGACCCAACCCCCTTTGGGCTGCATGAAGGGCATGATCTCTCTCCGTTGTCTATGCCAAATTTTCTCTGCCACAAATGACACGAACTATCACTTCGTGAAAATTCGTGGAATTCGTGGCAAAAAATTCCCGTTCTTCCAAAACAAAAGACGAAGGACACAGAATCGTAGGGTCCGATTCGGCCTTCGTCTTTCGTCTCTGTCTTGGCAACCGTCGTTGGCGCCACACGCAGTCGTTGGCGGCTGCGTGCGGGTCACGATTTTAGGCGTCTCCACGGCGCTTGGCGAGGCGCGTCGAATCCTGCTGTTGCTGACGCACCACGCGCTGCGCCTCCAATTGGACGGCCCTGCTCGTCTTTGTCTCCAGGCGCTTCATGAAGCGCTCGACCTGACCGCCGGTGTCAACGATGCGTTGCTCGCCGGTGAAGAAGGGATGGCAGTTCGAGCATACGTCGGTGCGAAGCATTTTGCGCGTCGACCCGGTAATCCAGGTGTTGCCGCACGCACAGGTGACCTGTGCATCATGATAGTAGGTTGGATGAATCTTTTCACGCATTGGGAAACCTCTTTTCTTCCAGCCCCTGACCGGTCATGGTTCCCAACCACGACCCAAAGGCGCTGGGAAATAGCATTACACTTGACGCTGCGTTGACCCGGTCAGGCGACTGGGCCAGACGGCTGGTCGGACAGACTCCGGACCGCGGCAGGCAGCGCCCGTTGTGCATAGACACTGACCCGCTTCTGGTCTTTGGAATGCGGCTCGAACTTGACGAAGCCATCAATCAAAGCGAACAGGGTAAAGTCACGGCCAACGCCGACGTTGATGCCTGGCCTGACCGCGGTGCCGTGCTGGCGAATGATAATCGAACCAGCGTTGATCTGCTGTCCATCGGAACGCTTCACGCCCAGGCGCTGCGCGTTGCTGTCACGACCGTTGCGGCTACTGCCACCGCCCTTTTTATGTGCCATAGTTTCTCCTACTCGGCCCTAATTCCGACTTATCAACTCGTCCTAGAGTACGATTTCATCCACGCGCAACTGCGTGTACTTCTGACGATGGCCGGTCTTTTGACGGATACGCTTCTTGGGACGATACATGAAGACAATCTCCTTGCGTCCCTTCGTTTCCTGGAGCACGGTTGCCTTGACAGACGCACCCGTGACAACCGGCGTGCCTACTTTGACCTCGTCCCCATCCGCAACCAGGAGCACGCGCCCGAGTTCGATTGTGTCGCCGGGAGCGACCGGCAACAGTTCGACCTCGATGACATCGCCCGCCTTCACTTTGTACTGCTTGCCACCCGTTTCAACGATTGCAAACATCTCTTTTTGCTTCCTTCACCGTTACGCGCCAGGCGCAGAGGCCCGGACTTTGTACTGGCGCAACGATATGCTGGATTGCCGCTTGCGCAGCAGTTTTGCTGAACTGATTTTTTGCCAAAAAGGCGGCAGGCCAAGTGCCTGCCGGCTAATTGGCAAGAATTATAGCAGCCGCTCCGCGATGTGTCAATTGGCGCTCACGCCGTGACGTTCCACGCAGCCGCGGTCGTGCTACCCTTTCAGAGCATAGTCCAATAATTCAGCCAGCCCACATGTGGCGAGTCCGATCACGTGATCCCCACCGCCATAATAGACGTAGACTGTGTCGCCTACGACGACATTGGCACAGGAAAAGACCACGTTTGGCACGTCGCCGCGCAGTTCCCACAACTCCTCGGGCCAGAAGATCGGCGCTTGGGGCCGGCGGATCACCCGCGTCGGGTCCTCCAGGTCGAGCAGGATCACGCCGAAGCGGTAGACATGATTGGCATCGTAGCCGTGGTTGAGGCACAGCCAACCGGCCGCCGTCTCGATCGGCACGCCGTTGCTGCCTATGCTCTTGGAGTCCCAGCCGCCGTCCGTGATCTCTGGCCGACTCTCAGCCGCGCGCGGGCCGTAAATCGGCGCCATGTCGGCCTCATGCCAGGTGCATAAGTCAGCGGAGGTCGCCAGCCAAACGTCTGGTCGGCGCCGGTGCAAGGCCGCGTAGCGTCCCCCAATTTTGCGCGGGAACAGGACATGATCCTTGTTGTCTTCCCCAACCACGAGCGGGCCGAGACGTTCCCAGGTAATCAGGTTTTCGCTGCGGGCGAGCATGGGCAAGATGCCGCCGCCAGCGTGGGTGGGGTTGCCCGTCCCATGGAACTCGCGACCGTAGGCGGTGTAGCACATGATGAATGCCCCGTCCAACGCGGTCACCCGTGGGTCTTCGATCCCGCGCGAGTCAGTGCCGTCTTGCGGCGCTAACACCGGCCGGCGCAGGCGGTTCCAATGCACCCCGTCGGCGCTCACCGCGTAACCGATGCGGCTGACCCAGTCCAGCCCCTGGGCGCGGTAGTGCATGTGGAACAGCCCGTTGTGGTGGATGACCGAGGGATTGAAGACATGATAACACTCCCAGTCGGAGGCCGGGTCGGGCAGCAAGATGGGGTTGCCGGGATGTCGTTGTAACTTCATGGCTGATGGATCTCCTCGATGTCTGTGCTGAAACTCCTGCTGCACGTCAGTTCGTGGCGAAATAACCGCCGGTCAGACAGGGCATTTGCACCACGGCCATCACCGGCGCGGTTGCCTGCCAAGCAATTGGCGCACAACCAACACCCCCCAGAGTGCCAGCCACGCCCCGAGCACGGTGCCCAGCAGCAGCCCAGAGAGGGTGCTGCTGACGATCAGGACGAGCGCCAGCAGCGCGTAGACGATCGTCGCACCCGGATTGAGCAGCGCCATTTTTGCGGCGTTGCCCAGGGTGGTAGTGAAGCGTTTGTCGGTCTGGGCGTGGTTCAGGGGCCAGTAGTAGAGATTGAGCACAAACCAGCCCAGCGCCAGCAGTCCCCACGCGTAGCGCAGCGCCAGGATCGGCCAATCCGTTGTTTTAGCATAAGCGACGAAATTGAAGCCAAGCACCCCGTAGACGACCAGTTGTGCCGCGCCCCAAAGCCACGCGCGCCTGAAGTTCGCGGCCAGCGCGCGCCAGAAATCGCCGAAATCCACCAGTTCATCGTCCGCGACCTGCGCGGCCACTGCCACCAGCGCGGCCGTCGCCGGCGGGCCGAGCACCACCGTCGCCTGCGCCAACAGCCAGACCAGGTTGAGCACCAGCAGGAAGAGAAATTCACGCCACCAGAGACGGATGGCGCGGGCGAAAAGCTGAAGGAGGTGTGGCACTCCGATTTTCGATTTTCGATTTTCGATCTTCGGTCTCCGATTTTCGATCTCTGATCTCTGCTCTCTGATCTCTACCCTTTCAGCCCCGCATAGCTGACCCCTTCGATGTAATATCGGCTGAAGAACGCAAACAGGATCAGGACCGGGATGGCGTTGAACATGGCGGCCACCAGGGTCAGGTTCCACGCGGCCTTGTACTGCTGCTGGAAGCTGGAGATGGCGACGTTGAGCACCCACATTTTGGGTGTGTTCAAGTAGAGCAGCGGCGCCATGAAGGCGTTCCACATGCCCTGGAACTGCAAGATGAACACCGTCAGCAGCGCCGGCCGGGCCAGGGGCAGCACCACGTCCTTGTAGATGCGAAAGCGCGAGGCGCCATCCACGAACGCGGCTTCCTCCAGCTCGCGCGGCACCGCCTTGAGGAACTGGGTCAGCAGGAAGATGTTGCCCGCGCTGATCGCCCCCGGCACCAGGAGTGACCAGTAGGTGTTCACGAAGGAAATTTTCGTCATCACCACATAGGCGGGGATCAGGGTGACGGCGCCGGGGATCATCATGCTGGCCAGCATGAAGGAGAAGACGGCGTTTTTGCCCGGAAAGCGCAGGCGGGCGAAGGCGTAGGCCGCCATCGAACAGGCAACGACCTGCAGGATGGCGGAGCCAACCGCAACCACGGCGGTGTTGGCCAGCCAGCGCGGGAAGGTGGCGCCCTCCCCGAAATTGGTGCCCCAGGTCTTGATCCAGTTCTGCACCAGCCAGCGATCGGGTAGCAATTTGGGTGGATAAGCGATGATCTCGGCGTCCGTCTTGAACGTTCCCAAGAACGCCAGGATGAACGGCGTCAGTGAGACGATGCCAATCAGGCCCAGCAGAACATACTTCAGCGCCGCCTGGCGTTGCCGCGTACGCGCGGCCTCTTCCGAGGTTGGCACACGGAGCATGCGGGGCGCGGTTGCAACTGCCATGATGTTCCTCCTATCCATTCAATTCAATACTGCTCAGTGCCGCTCTCGATGAAGCGGCGCTGCAGGAATGTGAAGACGAAGATGATGATAGCCAGGATGAACGCCATCGCGGCTGCGTAGCCCATTTGGATCTCACCCTGCGTGCCGATAGCCTCACGGTACACCAGGTAGACCGGCGTCAAGCTCGTGCCCAGCGGGCCACCGCTGGTCAGAATTTTCACCTGGTCGAAGATCTGCAGCGTGCCGATGGTGCTGAGGACGATGACCAGCAGCAACACGGGTCGCAGCATGGGCACGGTGATCTTGAAGAACTGCTGGCGATTGGTGGCGCCGTCAATAGATGCCGCCTCGTACAGGGTGGGCGGCACGTCCTGCAGCCCGGCCAGGAACATCAGCATGAAGGTGGGGATGGTGGTGAAGATGTTTTGGAACATGATCGCCATCCAGGTGACACTAGGCCCGCGCAGGTACCACAGGTCGGACGAGATGTTGCCCCCGAAGGCCATGGCGATCAGTTGGAACAGGCCGCGCGGGTTGTTCAGCCACTCGACGCGCGTCCACTCCAATCCGAAGATGCCCATCAACTTCTCGAGGCCGAAGTTGAGGTATCCGGTCTTCAGGTAGAGCCACCAGAAGATCATGGAGATGACGACCGATGAGGTGACGCTGGGCGTGTAGAAGATCGTGCGGAAGAACTCACGGCCACGCATTTTGCTGTTGAGCAAGATCGCCATCAGCAGCGCGAACACGGTCTGGACGATGGTCACCACCAACGCATACCAGAAGACGTTGACGAGCGACTGCACGAAATCCTTCGTCCTGAACGCCTTGGCAAAGTTATCAAGCCCGACAAACTGCGGCGCTGTGAAGATGTCGTATTTGTGAAAGGCGATGTAGAGCGCAAAGAGCAGAACGCCAACCGTGAAGACCACGGTGATGATCAGGTACGGCGCCAGGAAGACGTAAGCTGCAAGCATCTCCTGGCGTTGGCCCCGGTTGCGCCAGGTCCGGTAGACGGTAATCGCGGCGATGGCGCCTAACGCAATCCCTAACACGGCGCCGGCAATGACGAACCAACGGCCCGAGTTGATCGCTTCATTGATGTACGGGCCTAAGGGGAAAATCCTGATGCCTTTGGTCGGCGCGGAGATCAGCGCCGCCCCGAACGTGATGAACGCCACCAGGAGAAAGGCGGCGGTTGCGGCCAGTGCTCGCCCGCTACTGCCAGGTTCTGATGCGGGCAAACGCACCCCAGTTGCTGTCATGCTGCACCTCCTCTCGTCTTCTCGGGCGAGACAGGGGGATCGGGGAATCTCATTCATCCCCCCATCCCCCTGCCTCGGATGTGACTTACTTGCCGTCCAACGCGTTCTGCGCGTCGGTTTGAGCTTGCTTGAACGACTCATCCACGGTCTGGTCGCCCAGGTAGACGCGCTCCAGGGCCTTGGAGATGGCGTCGTTCACCTTGCCGGTGTTGGGACCCCAGTAGGCCACGCGGGTCAGCTTGAAGGTGCCGCCTTGGGCGATGGCCTTGTCGTTGGCGTCAACCACCATGTCGAGCTGGTCAGGGTGGGTGCTGTAGGCGAAACCGGTCTTGACGATCTCCGCCTGGTTGTCGCGGCCGGTCAGGAAGATGGCGAGAGCCGCCGCGGCCTTGGGGAACTTGGTGGCCTTGTTGACGCCGATGCCGTTGGTGAAGATCACATCGGCCTTGCCCTTCGACCCGGTCGGCAGCGGCGCGGCCTTCCACGCCACGTCTGCGTAGTTCTGGCGCATGAAGTTGACCATCCAGCCGCCCTCGTAGGTCATGCCCACGAGCTTCTTGCCGATGGCCTCACCGCACCAGCCCGCGCCGACATCGGCCGCGGTCACGATCGTCCCGGCCGTCTTCAGGTCGGTCACGAACTTCGCCGCGTCCTTGATCTCGGCTGTGTCAATGGTTGCTGTCTTGAAATCGTCGGAGGCGTAGGCGCCGCCGTTGCCGAAGGCGAAGGGGGCGAAGCGCGCCCAGTCAGGGCCCATGCAGAAGCCGCCGAACTTGCCGGTCTTCTGAATCGCCTCGGCCGCAGCCTTCAGCTCAGTCCAGCCCCAGGCTTCGGTTGGCTCGGCGATGCCGGCAGCCTCGAAGGCCTCGGGCAGGTAAACCAGGCCCAACGTGCCCCAGTCCTTGGGCAGGGCGTAGGTCTTGCCATCCAGCGTGAAGATGGTGAGCAGGGCGCCGATGAAGTCGTCACGTGTCGTGCCGGCCTGGGCCATGGCCTCGTCCAGGGCCAGAAGTTGGCCGCTGGCGCCGAAGGCCGTCATCAACTGGTCGTCCACGTAGAACACGTCCGGCGCGGCGCCGCCGGCCATCATCGCCTTCATCTTCGTCTGGAAGTCCGCCGGAATCGGCTGGAAATCTACCGCGACGTCAGGATAGACTGCGGCAAAGCGTGCGATGGAATCGCGGTAGATCTTCTGCTCGGTCTCATCACCCCAGCCTGAGAAGACGATCTTCGCGCCCGCTTCCACGTCGAGTTTCTTGAGGGTCGCAGCCGGTGGTGCAATCGGGCCGCTGCCCGCGCCGCCGCCGGTCAGGAATTCAGCAGCCTCTTTCTGGGCTTGCTTGAACGACTCATCCACGGTCTGGTCGCCCAGGTAGATGCGCTCCAGGGCCTTGGAGACGGCATCATTCACCTTGCCGGTGTTGGGACCCCAGTAGGCCACGCGGGTCAGCTTGAAGGTGCCGCCCTGGGCGATGGCCTTGTCGTTGGCGTCAACCACCATGTCGAGCTGGTCGGGGTGGGTGCTGTAGGCGAAACCGGTCTTGACGATCTCCGCCTGGTTGTCGCGGCTGGTCAGGAAGATGGCGAGAGCGGTCGCGGCCTTGGGGAACTTGGTGGCCTTGTTGACGCCGATGCCGTTGGTGAAGATCACATCGGCCTTGCCCTTCGACCCGGTCGGCAGCGGCGCGGCCTTCCACGTCACGTCTGCGTAGTTCTGGCGCATGAAGTTGACCATCCAGCCGCCCTCGTAGGTCATGCCCACGAGCTTCTTGCCGATGGCCTCACCGCACCAGCCCGCGCCGACATCGGCCGCGGTCACGATCGTCCCGGCCGTCTTCAGGTCGGTCACGAACTTCGCCGCGTCCTTGATCTCAGCCGTGTCGAGGGTGGGAGCGCTGTTGTCCGCGTTGGCGTAGGCGCCGCCGTTGCCGAAGGCGAAGGGGGCGAAGCGCGCCCAGTCAGGGCCCATGCAGAAGCCGCCGAACTTGCCGGTCTTCTGAATCGCCTCGGCCGCAGCCTTCAGCTCAGTCCAGCCCCAGGTCTCGGTCGGCTCGGCGATGCCGGCAGCCTTGAAGGCCTCGGGCAGGTAAACCAGGCCCAACGTGCCCCAGTCCTTGGGCAGGGCGTAGGTCTTGCCATCCAGCGTGAAGATGGTCAGCAGGGCGCCGATGAAGTCGTCACGTGTCGTACCGGCCTGGGCCATGGCCTCGTCCAGGGCCAGAAGCTGGCCGCTGGCGCCGAAGGCTGTCATCAACTGGTCGTCCACGTAGAGCACGTCCGGCGCGGTGCCGCCGGCCATCATCGCCTTTACCTTCGTCTGGAAGTCCGCCGGAATCGGCTGGAAATCCACCGTGACGTCAGGATAGACTGCGGCGAAGCGTGCGATGGAATCTCGGTAGATCTTCTGCTCGGTCTCATCACCCCAGCCTGAGAAGACGATCTTCGCGCCGCTTCCACCTCGAAGGCCTTCAGGCCGTAGGTGGATGCCGGGGCTTTGGTCGGTTCAACAACCGGGGTAACCGGGGCAACCGGGGCTTTGGTCGCTTCAACAACCGGGGCCGTGGTCGGCGCCGGGGTGGCCTGGGGCCCGCAGCCCGCCACGATCAGCGCCAGCACGATCACGATCAACAGTGTTCTATAACGATACGTTTTCATGGTTCTCCTCCTGGAGAGAAATCAGCGAATAGCTTGCAAAATCTTGTTTGGCGTACCCTTTCTTGTGCCTTCTTGCACCTCCTTTTGTATCTTTTTCAACGACTCCTGTATCCGTTTTGACCGGCGCCGGTTCTATGCTTAGAATAGGCCCCGGCGCCGGGCCTACGCTTGCGTAGGCTTGCTGCTGCCGAGTCGCCTCCCCGTCTGCCAGGACCTTGAGGCGGCTCGGGTTCTCAACACGTGATCTCCACGCTCTCCAACCGGCCTCGGTAGTAGAACTTGAACGCGAGGCGCGTCCAGCCATCAGGCAGGCTGGGCGCGATCTCCCATCCGCTTTCCGTCAGCCGCAGGCCGGCAAATCCGCAGACCACTGCCTGCCATAGCCCTCCCGCGCTGGCGCCATGGATGCCATCCTCCGCGTTACCGCGCACGTCCAATAGATCAGCCCGGGCCGCCCGCAGGAAATGTTGGTGTCCCCGCTCGTGCTCACCCATGCGGCACGCCATCACCGCGCTGATGCTGGGGCCGAGGCTGGAGCCAAGCTCATGGTCGGTGCGCGGGTCGTAGTATTCCCAGTTGACGCGCACCTGCGCGGGCGAGAAGCGCTCGGGCAGCAGGTATTGCAGCATCAACACGTCGGGCTGCTTCAGGTTTTGAGTGGCAGCACACCCCTCGATGCCCAACAGCCCTTGCATGGACCGGCTGCGGCCAGGGTCGCGCAGCATCGCCAGGTCTGCATCGCGCAGGCTGAAGAAACCGGCAAACTGCTCGATCAGGCCGCTGGCAGGATCGCCGGGCAGGACGATGCGCCGACGCACGTCATCCCAGTGCCGCAGGCGGGCCTCGGTCAGGTCGAGCGCCGCGACCAGTTCGGCGTGCCGGGTCGGGTGTTGGCGTTTCAGCCAGGCCAGCAGGTTGAACGCCGTCTCCAGGTGCCACTGGGCAAGGGTGTTGGTGTAGGCGTTGTCGTCAACCCGATCATGATATTCGTCCGGGCCGATCACATTGCGATAGTGGTATTTGCCATCCGCTTCGAGTTGCGCCGCGCTGGCCCAAAACGTCGCGCCGTCCAGCACCATCTCGGCGCCGTAATCACGCATGAAGGCGTCGTCGCCGGTCACTTGCCAGTATTGCATGATCGCGTAGGCAATGTCGGCCGTGATGTGAATCTCGATGTCGCCCGTCCAGATGCGGATGAGCTGCTTGCGATCGGCGGCGTGGGGCACCCAGGTGGGAGTCACTTCGCGGCCGTCGTCAGCGCTTTCCCAGGGAAACTGCGCGCCCGCAAAACCGTTCGCCGTTGCCTTGGCGCGTGCGGCCGGCAGGTTGTGCCAGCGGTACATCAGCATGTGGCGCGCCAGGGCCGGCTGCGTGAAGGTGAAGAGGGGCAGCATGAAAATTTCGGTGTCCCAGAAGGAGTGGTGCCGGTAGCCGAAACCGCTGAGCGTCTTGGCGCCGATACTGGCGCGGTCGGTGTGCTGCGGCGCTGCGATGAGCAGCTGGAACAGGTTGAAGCGCAGCGCGATCTGGGCCTCGTTGTCCCCTTCGATCTGCACATCCGAGGCCGCCCACATTTCGGCCCAGGCTGCATCGTTAGCCGCCCGCCAGGCACGATACCCGGCAGCCTGGCCGGCCTGCACTGTCGCCTGGGCGATCGCCAGCGGGTCGGGGGCATCGTGACTGCTGACCACCGCCACGAACTTGTGCAGCGTTGCGCTTGCGCCCGCGGTCAGAGTCATGTGATACTCGGTCGCGGGCTGACCCTCCGCGTCGCAGCGGCTGGACTGCCACGGCCCGGCGCTTGACAGCTTGACCGCCATGGCGACCGCCAGATCGGTTTGGGTGGCGCGGGTGCGCACCTGCACGGCTGCCGTGTCCAGGCCCGCGACCTGATCTACCAGATTCCAATGCAGCAGCCCGGTGTTCTCCACATGCGCGTTCACCCCGGTGCGCACGCGCAGCGCCGTTTGTCCCTCGGCCAGCGTGATCGTCACCTGCAGCGCCGCGCCGTGGGGATCGGCCAGGTTGATGAAGCGTTCGAAGTCCAGTTCCAGCACTGGCCCGCCCTCCCGCGGCTGCCAGCGCACCTGCCGTGAAAGCGCGCCGGTGCGCAGGTCGAGCTGGCGACGGTAACCCAGAACCTGGCCGCGATCGAGCCGGAAATGCTCGCCATCGGCCCAGATGT
The DNA here is from genome assembly GCF_016704685.1 of Candidatus Amarolinea dominans. Classification (NCBI taxonomy): domain Bacteria; kingdom Bacillati; phylum Chloroflexota; class Caldilineae; order Caldilineales; family Candidatus Amarolineaceae; genus Candidatus Amarolinea; species Candidatus Amarolinea dominans. The sequence goes on along the minus strand of NZ_JADIZS010000020.1, from coordinate 8,181 downwards.
CCACGCCCCACCATGCAGGGATGTTCGCCAATTCGGTGTAGTTGACGGGCATGTCGTCCCACACGCGGTGGACGAAGCAGGCCGGCATAGCGCCCGGATACCCCTCTTCGAAAACCCCGCGGCTGCACATGGCGCCATTGCCGATGGTGAACACGGTTTCCATGTGGCTCTGCGAGTCCGGTACGAAGATCGGCTCCGCAATCGTCCACGCGGCGTCCTGCAGGGCCGTGCGAATGGCGGCCAACGTCACCCCCGCCAGGCTCTCGAAGCGAGCGTGCGCATGACCCACCCGCGACGCCGGCCCCAGGCCGATCGCCCACATGCCCGCGGCCAGCGCCGCATCAACCCCCACCGCGGCATCTTCTACCACCGCGCAGAAGGCTGGGCGCACGCCCAGCATCTCGGCGGCCTTCAAGAAGAGGTCAGGCGCGGGCTTGCTGCGTTCGGCGCTGAAGCCGTCGGCGATGGCGTCCAACAGATCGCAGATGCCGAGGCGATCCAGGACGGTGTGCGCGTTCTTGCTGACAGAGCCGATACCCACCTTGACGCCGGCCGCGCGTAACTCCCGCAGCAGATCCACCGCGCCAGGCAGCAGGTCGGCGGGCGTGACCCCGGCGAGCATGGCGACATAATAGCGGTTCTTGCGCTCGGTCAGTTCGGCGATCTCGGCCTCAGTCGCCGGCCGGCCCGCCAGGATGATCTCCAGCGAGCTGCGGCGCGAGACCCCGCGCAGATGTTCGTTGATCTGCCGGTTGAAGGGCAATCCCTCTTCATCGGCCAGTCGCTGCCACGCCCGGTAGTGATATTCGGCGGTGTCGGTAATCACGCCGTCGAGATCGAAGATGATCGCTTCAAGTTTCACAGTTGCTTAGCTCTCCACATGGAAGTCGCTCGATGCCCGCACAATGAGTTCCGGCTGCAAGAGTACCTCGTGTTCCGTGCTGCGCTGTGCGCGGCACAGGTCAACCAGCATGCCTACCAGGCGCTCCCCCACCTCGGCGATTGGCTGGCGCAGGCTGGTCAGCGACGGTCGCAGGAAGCGCGCAACGGGCGCATCGTCGAACCCGATGACCGCCAGCTCACGCCCCGGCTCAGCGCCGGCATCCCAGGCCGCGTTGATGACACCGATCGCCATCAGGTCAGACATCGTCACAATGGCCGTTGGGCGACGATCTGGCGGGAGCGCCAGCAGACGTCGGGTGCTGGCGTAAGCGTCCGCGTACGTGTTTTCCGCGCGCTCGATCCAGGCCGGATCTATTGCCAGCCCCGCCTTTTGCATGGCGGCGAGAAAACCATTCAGCCGATGTTGGCCCGCTAACGAAGGCGCCGGCCAGGACAGGCAACTGATACGCCGGTGCCCCTGTGCAAGCAGGTGTTCGACAGCCATGCGCACGCCGGCCGTGCCATCCACGTCCACCCAGGAGAAATCCCAGCCCGGGTTCGAGCGGCCAAAGGCCACGAATGGAAAGCCTGCATCCAACAGGCAGCGCACCCGCTCATCCTCCAGATGCGTGTTGGACAGGACGAAGCCGTCCACCTGGCCTTCCAGGATCAACGCCTGATAGGTGGCCAGTTCATCGGCGATAGTCGCCGTGGGAAAAACCAGGAAGCGATAGCCGCGGCGGGCGGCGGCCGCGACTGCGGCCTGCAGAAAGCTGTCGAGGATGGGATTGAACTGGTCGGGCGGGCTGGGTTGCCAGGTATAGGCAAAGAGGCGGGTCTCGTTGGCCTGCAGATTGCGAGCGGTGATGTTGGCGCGGTAGCCCAGTCGGGTCACGGCGCCGAGCACGCGCTGGCGCGTCTCTTCGGTGACGCGCCGGGAGTCGTTCAGCACATAAGAAACCGTGGCGATGGAGACATGAGCCTCCCGGGCCACATCGCGAATAGTCGTCGTGCCCGCCATGTTAAACGTTTAACTCCTTGTGTAAAAAATAGTGCCGCAATTCATTCGGCGGCACACGGTCATTTAAGCGTTTAACTGATCGGAGTATAGCACACGGTCAGCGACTTGTCAATACCCAATTTGCGGTTTTTGACAATTTCTATTAGTCGAAGCCGCCCCAGCCTGTGCGGGTCAGGCGCGCGGGCAGGACTTTGGCGATGGGTTCCCGCTCGCTGTCCGCGTCGAAGGCCAGCGCGGCGTCTGCGTCACGCGGTGCGCCGGCGGATTTGTCAGGTTCCGCGGCCAGGATGAGCTGCGTGCGCTCGATGCGGCGTGCGCAATCGGTCAGTCCGAGGACCTCCAGCAGTTCATCGGGGCGGCCGGTGGCGCCTGGTCGGCTGCTGACGCGCAGCGCCAGGTGGACCCAGCCCTCGTCATCCGTACCCTCCACGCGCAGGTCTTCGATCAGCGGCCGCAAGTCGTAGGTCTTGCCGTCGCGGGCGCGCTGTTTGAGTACCTGCGCCGCGGCTGTGAAGCGGCCGACCGCCTGCGCCACATCCACCGCGCCTTCGGGCAAAATCTGAACCACATAATCCGCGGCCCACATCAACGCCTGTAACGTGGGCGCGTGCAGATCAACTTCGTGGATATCGCGAATCTCGATGCCCGGCGGCAGCTTGGGCTGCAACTCGGCCGCAAACTGGGCCGGCGCTACCGGCTCATTCAGCCACAAATCGGCCAGCTCCGCGCGACCACGGCAGCCCACCGGCAGCGCCGAGGCAAACTGAATGCGCAGTTGCGGATTGAAGCCCTTCGTGTACGCCACCGGCAGCTGCGTGCGTCGCAGCACCCGCTCCCACACGCGCGCCAGGTCGAGGTGCCCAATCCACTTCAGCGGCTCACCCTTCGTATACGTAAACCGTATGCGTTGCATCACCATCATTGATCTTCCTCGCGCACTATCGTTTCCAGGATTCGGAGCAGTTTCCCCACCAGCGCATCCGCTCACGGCGCCGGTTTGTCATGCGTGCGTCGCCGCAGGAATTCCAAGTTTGAGCGATCTTTCAACCACATAGAACACAAAGAGCACAAAGACCCCGCCAATCCGCGCATCTTCTGCCGTTTCTTTGTGTTCTATGCGTTCCTTGTGGTCAAGTGTGTGTTACATTAGGAATTGCTGGCGTCGCCGGCGACCGATTGTACCATACCACCGAAATAGGCTAAAATACCCCCGCAGCCCATTCGTCCGGCCGCACAAGTTCAATCACAGGAAAAAGGTAACTGCTCATCTCTGCGGTTTTTTCCGAAAACGCATGGCGCACCAACTTGGACAGGATTGACAGGACGAACAGGATTTTCGCCCTGCGGTGGGCAAAACAATCGGCAAGGAGAGCCAAACATCCTGTCAATCCTGTAAATCCTGTCTGTATTCCTGGCAGCCTGAGTCGCTGCGCAAAAAGAAACTTCCGGGACTGAGAATCCCGGAAGCCGGTTGAGAGGCGACGGCCGGATTTGAACCGGCGATCGGGGTTTTGCAGACCCCTGCCTTGCCACTTGGCTACGTCGCCAACCACGCGCCAATTTTAGCCCAGAACCGGGTATCTGTCAAACGGAGTTTGGCGGTTCAACCCCCCAGGAGACCTTCATGCACGAATACAGAGATCGCACCAGCGAATGTCAACGCTGCGGCATCCCCTTCATTTGGACGGCCGGCGAGCAGCGCGCCGCGGGCGGCATCGAACCGACGCGACGGCTGTGCCCGGCCTGTGCGCAACTGCTGCCCGCGGTCAGTCGCGAGCGCGGCCTGGTCAAATGGTACAACTTGCGCCGCGGCTATGGCTTCATCAGCCGCTCCACGGGCGAGGACCTCTTCTTTCATCGCGACGCCCTGCCCGCGGACGCCGGCGCGATCGAACCGAACTTGCTGCTCGAATACGGCATCGAGCACACGGCCAAGGGACCGCAGGCGAACCAGATCAGGGTGTTGACGTGAAGATATCTTAACGCCAGGACGCGAAGCTTTCCGTAGCCGTGTCCGCCGGCGTGACGTGCCCCCCCGGTTCGCTCCGTCCAACGTGTCCCCTTGTGGTCGCCATTTTACATTTTTTGTCAGTGCGTGTAGAATAAACCTGACAACAGATCAGCGCCAGTTCTTGGGGTGATGGCGGAACAGGCAGACGCATCGGTCTTAAAAACCGAAGGACTAACCGTCCGTGTGGGTTCGAGTCCCACTCGCCCCATTCATCTCCGCCAAGCTGCGGTCGGCGCAGGCCGACCTGGCGGCGGAACGCCCTTTCGCCCCGAATTCATTCGGCGGCCTCGTTCCCCGGCGTGCTTGTCCACAACAAACTCACTTCCCCCGCACAACCTCAAGCCGGCGCAGCTCGGGCGCCAACATACCTGACCAGGAGAATTGACTATGGTGTCAAAGCGATTCGGATGGATTGTCTCTCTGTTGCTCGTCACAGTGCTTGTGCTCACGGCCTGTGGCACACGTCCCGTTCCTTCAACCTCGCAAGGCGAAAAGACCAGCCCCCAGGAGTTCCTCATCGAACTGCCCCGCATCACCGTCAACATTGATGAACAGGGCACGCCCACCGTCATGGGCATGTCGCTCGCCGACCTTGCCAAGCTAACCGGCAGTCCCATGGCGCCGCTGCAGCTCACCCCAGAGCAGGTCACCCAGTTCCAGGCCAACAACATCCAGCACATCGAACTGCTGCATCGGGGCGATGGCCTTTACCTCTTTGTAAATTCGAAGGCGCTGCCATATGTAAAATGGGACCAGAACACACTGCAAAATGCAGCCAAGATGCTGCAGACGTTCGATCCGCAAGTCAACGGTATGCACCTGGCTGAGTGGATCCCTTCCCTTCTGCCCATGGTGCGCAGCGTCGGGCTTGACCTGGTCTTCATGATCCCCGTCAAGGCCGGCGCCACCAAGATCGAAGTGCGCCCCGAAGACCAGGAACCACCCGCGCCCGCGGCCGACGGCGCGCAGCTCCCGGCCGCGGCCGTCGTACAGTTGCCCATCGTCTACGATGCCGCCGGCGCGCCGCAGGTCATTGGCCGTGGCGGCCAGATGTTCCGCCCGGATGCCGCTGCCCTGGCGCAGATGGGGCTGACCAACCTGCCCATCTACCTGACGCCGGACACTATCCAGTCCCTGATGCGCTCCAACGTTCAATTCATCACGATTCAGTCCAGCAGCGCCGGTCTGCAGGTCTCGGTCAACAACGACCCTCTGCCTCTGATTGGCTGGGGCGAGGCCGAGTTGGCCAACGCGCTGGAACTGGCCAAAGGCACAGGCAGCGTAGACCCGGCCGCGCTCGACCTGGTGGCGAAGTTTGCCCCGTTCATCGCCAACCTTGACCTGACCATCTACATGGAGTTCCCGCTGGCCAAGGGCGCCGAAAAGATCCAGCCCGCAACGAGCAAGTAACAGGAGGCTCGTCATGCAAAAGCGTTTCGGGTTCTTGCGCTTCACCAGCTTCATGCTGCGCCTGTTTGCCGCCATCTGCCTGCTCCTGGGCTTGGCCGCCGGCCTGGCGCTCATTCTCGGCGGCAACTATCAGAATGTGCTCGGCTTCAAGCTGACCATTCCGACCGCTGCCCTGTGGATTGCTGCATTGCTGCCCGTCGTCTGCGGCCTGTTTTACTTCGTCATCCTCTATGCGGCCGGCGGCGTGCTGACGTTGCTCATCGCCACGGAAGAAAACACCCGCGCCACCGCCCTGGGCCTGGCCAACCTGCGCGCCCCGGCGCCGGCGTCAACGCCTGAAGTCCGTAATCCACCCCCGGTCAGCTGATCGCCCGTTGTTGCAAGACCCCTGCGCGCCAGCCTGGCGCGCAGGGGTTGTCATCGAGGCACACCATGACACCCCTGCCGCCGACTCAATCTGACGATCTCGCTGCGGAGCCGCCCGATCCGCAGGCCCATTCCACGAGTGACGCCCATCAGCTCCTGCTCGAACTGGGCGAGCTGTGGGCCGCGCCCGACAATGCGCACAAGGCCCGCCTGGCCGGCCTGCGCCGCGTGCAAACCTTCTTTGGCGCCGAGGCCATCTGCCTGGCGCTGGCCGACCCTTTCAGCAACCGTTTCGATCTGACCTACCGGCTGGGCCGCTGCGTGTGGCCGGCCGAGCTATGGCCGCGGGTCATGACCGGTGGTAACACCCAACTGCCCGGCGGGGTCCTGGGCCTGCCGGCGGCCGTTAGCGGCCAGGCGCCCAGCGGCGTGCTGGCGCTGCTGCGGCCTGGCGTCATGTTCTCCGGCCGCGAACAGCGCTGGCTGCGGCGGGTTGGCGTTCTGCTGGCGCATGAACAGAATGCGCACCGCCTGCGTTTGCTGATGCGCATCATGGAACAGGCCAACCGCAAAGAGAACCCGATTGACCTCTATAGCTTCTTGCTGGATGAACTGCAGCGCTTCATTAAATACGATCACAGCGCCGCCGTGATCGTCCTCGACCGTGAGAATAACCGCCTGATCGTGCGCCGGGAATTGGTGCAGCCCGCGGTGGAAGCGTGGCGCCTGCCCTCTCCGCGTGCCATCAACCTGGAACCGGGTCTCGCACAACGCCTGGCCGGGATACACAGCGCGCCGGTCAGACCCATCGAATATCAGCGCGCCAGCGCCGGCGATCCCTGGCAGGGCGAAACGGCATCCTGGCTGGCGCAGGCCCTGGCCTACGGAGAACTGCCCTGGCGGCCGGAAGGCAAGGATCATCCGGCGGAGGCGCAAACCCCGGTGGCGCCGGTTGCACCCTGCTCGCCGGAGGGTGGCATCCTCGCCGTGCCCCTGGTCCACAACGACACGGTGTGGGGGTTGCTCAAGCTCTCCACGCTGCGCTGCGGACCGCTGCGTCTGCCCACAGCCGACGCGCAGGTCGTGCAGCAGTTCGCCGATCGCCTGGCCCTGACGCTCTATCAGTCTGATCTCTACTACCGCCGCCAGCTTGAGATGGATGCGGTGCGTGAGATCGGCCAGACCACCACCCACCCGGTTTCGCTGGAAACCGTCTGCCAGACCACGCTTGAGGCCGCGCTGAAAACCTTGCATCTGACTGTGGGTCAGGTGCAGACGCGCCTGCGCCTGGTGCATGAGCAGCCGGTGCAGGCGGGCAGTACCCATGCGCGGGAGACCGTCACCCAGGCGCTGGCAGACCTGGAACGCGGCGTGTGGAGCAGCGGGGTCGCCGGCCTGCATAACAACCTGCCGCCGCCGGCCGCTGCGCCCGCGGGCAGCCGCGTCATGCGCGCCGCGCTGATCGTGCCCATCCAGTATGAGCACGCCGTCATCGGCCTGATCAGCGTGCAGTCGTCGCTGGCCGAGCGCTTTCGTCCGACCGACCAGACCTTTCTGCAGACCGTCGCGCACGAGGCCGCGCTGGCGCTGAAGACCGCTGAGTTGTACGAACAGGTGCGGCAGCAGGCGGAAGAGCGCAAGGAGCGCCTGGCCCTCTTGCACGAGCTGAGCCGGTCGCTCAATCGCGAGCTTGACCTGCAGACCGTCCTGCACCACGCCGTGGTCACCTCACGGGCGCGGTTGCGGGCTGAAACAGCTTCGATCTTCCTGCTCAAGGACGGCGTCCTGCGCCGCCAGGACAGCGATGGCCAGGATGACGGCCTGTTTCCAGACGAAATCTACCGCGTGGGTGAAGGGCTGACCGGCCTGGCGAGCTGCGCCCAGCCGCCTGTGCATCCGGACAATTGCCCTTGCCATGCCCAGGGCGGTCAGCCGCCGGCGGCCAGCCGCGATCCACATGACCTGACTGCCGAGGCCAACCAGGAGCGTGGGACACGTTTTGGCCAGGCCGTGGCCTGCAATCAGGTGAACGACTGCCCGCTGGTGATCGAGGCGCATCGCCGGCGCTATCGCGACATCTTGCGCAGCGGCCAGGCGCAGCACTTGATCGCTGTGCCGCTGGATGACGCCTACCACACCTTTGGCGTGCTGCGTGTGCTCAACAAACTGACGCCAGAGGGCGCGCTGGACCAGGCTGGCTTCAGCGATGATGATCGCGACCTGCTCTCCACCATTGCCAGCCAGGTGGCGACCGCCATTTCCAACCTGCGCCAGACCCAGCGCCTGACCAGCATCTTCGAGGTCAACGAACTGCTCAGCCGCACCCCGGACCGCCAGCAGATTGGCGACCGCATCGCGCAGATCATGACCGGCCCGGCATTGAGCTACAGCGATTGCACCCTGCACCTGTTGGAGGGCGACCGCCTCATCCTGATCCCGCGCACGGGTGAGCCGGCCAGCGGCGCGGCGTTGGAGATCGGTCTGCACGAGG